>JBAVCR010000025.1:0-2385 GCA_049586815.1 Anaeromyxobacteraceae bacterium | reverse complement strand
GCTCCGGACCACCGGGGGACGGAGCGGCCCGTGCTGCCCGGGCTACTGCAGGACCCCGCTCGACCCGGCGAGCCTGTTCACGAGGGGCTGCATGTCGCTCGCGGTCACGCCGGAGCGGTTCATCGGGGAGCCCGCGAAGGTCGACATCGCGGTGGCCATGCCGGTCGTTCCGGCCGTGGACGCCATCATCCCGCCGCCCATCATCCCGCCCATGCCGGCCATGGAGATGGCGCTGCCGCCCATGGTCCCGTCCATCCGTCCGTCCGACGCGTCCTTCATCATCGCCGTGACCATGCCCGACGACGAGGTTCCCATCCCCACCGTGTGCGCATACTGCGACATCGCGGCGATGGTCATCCCGTAGTTCCGCTGGTCCCCCGTCGCGCTCGCCCCGGAGCCGGCGACCGCCGGGTCCATGGGCGGGACGTGGACGATGTCGCTCACCGAGAAGTAGCTCCCCACGGCCGCGTTGGCGGCGCCCACGTTCGCGTCCGTGAAGCCGCCCAGCATGGCCTGCGCCCGCGACCAGGCCATCGTGGTGAGGGGAGTCACCTGGATGCCGTTCGTGGTGGAGCCCACCGCGACCGGCGCGAGGCAGGTGGCCATGACGTCGCCCGTCATGAGGGGCATGGTCGTGCCGGTGGCCTCGTCGACGTACGTCCCGCCGGACACCTGGAGGATCACGGGGCCGCCGTAGCTTCCCAGCGGGACGCGGAAGGCGCCCGACGGGTCGGTCGTCGTCGTCCCGAGCTGCGCGCCCATCATCCCGCCCGAGACGGCGTAGGCGGCGACCGTCGCGCCGCCCACCGCGCCCTTCGTCGCGCCGCCGGTGATCATGCCCATCGTCGTTCCCCCGCCGGCTCCGGTCTGGCCGCCCGAGCCGGACAGCTGGGACATGAGCGCCTGCATGTCCGCGGGCGTGAGCCCGGAGCGGTTCATGGGGGAGCCGAGGAAGGTGGCCATCGACGCCGCCAGGCCGCTCGTGCCGGCCGTGGCCTGCATCATCGTCCCGCCCATCATCCCGCCGCCCATCGGGATGGCCGTGCCTGCCATCTCGCCGTCCATGACCCCGTCGGAGGCGTCGTCGGCCATGGCGGTGACCATGCCGGACGAGTACGGCATGCCCACGTCCAGGGCGTACTGCGACATCGCGGCGATGGCCATGCCGTGGTTCCGCGCCGCCTGGCTCGCGCCCGCTCCGGAGCCCGCGACCATGGGATCCACGGGGGGCGTTCCCAGGATGTCCGGGACCGAGAAGTAGGCGCCGACCGCCGCGTTCGCGGCGGCGATGCTGGTGGTGGTGATCCCGCCCGTCACGTGGTGGGCCCTCGCGTGGGCCATCGTGGTGAGGGGCGTCACCTGGATGCCGGTCGTCGTCGACCCGGCCGCGACCGAGGGGATGGCGCAAGCCAGGATGTCACCGGGCTGCATCGGCATGGTCCTGCCGGTGGCCTCGTCGGTGTAGGCCCCGCCGCTCGCCTGGATCATGAGAGGACCCGCGTAGGTCCCGATGGAGAGGGTGAACTGGCCCGTCGCGTCGGTCGTCGCCCCGCCCACCGGCGCGCCCATCGTCCCGTTCGTGACGGCGTACGCGACCACGCTGGCGCCGCCCACCGGCCCCTTCACGACCGTGCCGCTCACGGTGCCGTCCGACGCCGGGGGCGCACCGGTGACGCCGGTGCTTCCGCACGCGGCGAGGAGGAGGAGCGCATTCACCACGGCGATCGAGGCCGTCGTTCGAAGGGGCACGGGAGACCTTCCTTTCCAGTGCATGTGCAACGAACAGGAACCGGGATTTCGTCCAGGAATCCCGGGGCGTGTGCGACGGAACCGGGTCGATGGATGAAAAGGTCAGTGGTCGCAGCGAGTTGTGCAGGGGCAAGGCTCACCTGCCGCCCGGTGACGCTCCGGGCGGCCAGGCAGTCCCTGCCGGTCCCTCACCGCCTCCGCCGGGCCGCCAGCCGGGTCTCGCTCGGGGATTCCCCGAACATCCGGCGATAGTCGATCGCGAACCGTCCGAGATGCAGGAGCCCCCACCGGACCGCGACGGTCCCGACCGACTCCTCGCCCTCGGCGCGCAGGAGGTCGCACCGGGCCGCGTTGAGCCGCAGGGCGTGCCGGTAGGCCCGGAGTGAGACTCCGTAGAGATCCTGGAACCCGAGCTCCAGCGTGCGCAGCGTCGTGCCGAGGCGTGGGGCGCACTGGGCGATCCTCAGGTCGTCCGCCAGGCTGTCGCGGATCATGTCCTCCGCCCGGCGGGCGAAGGACAGGCGGCTCGGATCGCGGCGCCGCGCCGACAGGGGCCGGGCCGCGCGCACGAGCGCGTCGACGAGCGCCTCCTCGGTCTCCGCGTCGGTGCGGCGTCGGAGGCGGCCGGGGTCGGCC
>JBAVCR010000024.1:0-3342 GCA_049586815.1 Anaeromyxobacteraceae bacterium | reverse complement strand
CGCCCGAGGCGCGCGCGCTCCGCGCCGAGATCTTCGCCCGCGTGGCCGCGGCCTGGGCGGCGCTCGAGACCGACGCCGGCCGCACGGCCTACCTGGAGGAGCTGAAGTCGGGAGGCTCGGCCCAGGTCGACATCGGGCGCATCTACCAGGCCGAGCAGGCCTTCGAGAAGGTGGCGCCGCTCGTGGCCGGCCGCTCCTACACCGAGGCGCTCGCGCGGGTGAACGAGGCCATCGCGCTCTACGACGAGGAGCCCGAGTACCACGTGTGGAAGGCCTGGCTCGAGTTCCTGGTGGCGCCAGAGCCCCAGCGCAAGGTGCAGCGCGCCGCCGCCGAGAAGGCCATCGAGGCGGCGCTCCAGCGCAGCCCGAAGTGCACGCCCGGGTGGCTCTTCCTCGGCCGCATGGCCAAGATCACCGGCGATTTCGCCGGGGCCGAGCGCGCCTGGAAGCGCGGGCTCGAGCAGGTGTCCGACCCGGAGCTGGAGCGCGAGCTCCGGTTCCTCAAGAGGTGACCGTGGCCCCGTCCCAGAACCCGAAGAAGCGTTCCCTCATGCCCTCGTCCCCGCTGCGCCGCCGGCTCCGCTCGGCCGGCCACCACCTCTCGCCCGTGGTCCAGGTGGGGAAGGAAGGGGTGACGGAGGCGGTGCTGCGTCAGGTCGACCAGGCGCTCACCGACCACGAGCTCGTCAAGGTGAAGGTCGGCACCGAGACGCCCGAGGACCGCTTCGGCTCGGCCGAAGCGCTGCTCGCCGGCTCGGAGGGAGCGCAGCTCGCCCAGATCCTGGGGCGGACGATGCTCCTCTACCGGCGCCATCCGAAGAAGCCGCGCTTCGAGCCGCTCCCGGCCCAGGCGACCCCCCCGGCTCCACGCACCCCGCCACGAGCCGTGACGCGCGCGACTCGCCCGACTCGCCCGGAGCGCCCGGAGCGGACGGAGCGCACGACGCGGCGTACGGGACGCCCGGAGCGCACGACGCGTCGCACGGAGCGCACGACGCGCACGGAGCGCACGGAACGCACGGAACGCACGACGCGGCGTACGGGACGCCCGGAGCGGCGCACGGAGCGCCCGTCGGGCCCGCGCCGTCCGACCCGGCGGTAGCCTCGTCAGTGCAGGTTGCCGTCCCGCTCGCGGTCGTAGCGCGGAGCGGTGCCCTGCTCGAAGTAGCGGCGGGCCTCCTCGAGGTCGTCCTCGTCGGCGATCCCCTTCTCGAGGAGCACCGTCTCGGCGACGTCGACCCGGAGCGAATTCCGCGAGACCTCGGTCTCCACCGTCTCGATGCGCGCCGCCATCCCGCGCACCAGCTCGGCGAGGGCTTCGGCGTCGGCGCCGCGCTGCCGCTGGGTGCGCAGCGCGACGATGGCCAGGGTGACCGGGACCGCGAAGAGCACGCCGAGGGCGAAGGGCAGCATGGGCGACGACATGGTAGTGCCCCCCCGCGGGAGCGACAAGCACCATGGAGAGGCGACGCCCGCGGCTTGTCGGGGAGGCCCGGGAACGATATCGATGGAGGGTGGCCCGGCACCCCCAGATGACACTTGCCGTGAAGCGCCTGATCCGCGACCTGGCCGGCCGCCTGCCCGAGTTCGCCCACGTGAAGGCCGGGCGGGTGCTGGTGGTGGCGGGCGAGGCGCGCCGGGCCTCGCGGGCCACCATCCGGCCGGCGCACTTCGAGGAGACCCGGGCCCGGGGTGGCCGGGGCGGACGGCGGAAGCCCCTCATCCGCGTCGGCGGCCGGAAGATCCTCTACGTCATCACGCTGCGCCCCCTCTGGTTCCGGGCCTCCACGCCGGAACAGCGGGTCTCCACCATCCTCCACGAGCTCTGGCACGTGAGCGAGCGCTTCGACGGGACGCTCCACCGCGGCCGCATGCACGACCGGCTCCCCCGCGCCCGCTACGAGCGGCGCATCCGGGCGCTCCGCGACCGGTACCTCGCGCTGGCCCCGGAGGAGCTCCTCGCTCCGTTCACCTACAGTGGAGTAGCCCTGGCCCGCATGTGGCTGGAGCGCCCGGCCGGCTTCTACCGGGTGGGGGAGTACGGCGGCCGGCGCACCTACACCGAGAAGCAGCTCTTCCTCGGGCTGGTGCGCATGAAGACGCCCGTTCCGGGTAGGCGCCTTGCCCGGCGCCTCCCGCGGCGATAGAGGTCGGGAAGGTTCCGAACGGAGGTCGTCCACGTGAAGGTCGCCATCCTCACCGGGGGAGGAGATTGTCCCGGCCTGAACGCCGTGATCCGCGCCGTGGTGCGGCGCGGGGAGCAGCACGGCTTCGAGTTCACCGGCGTTCGCGACGGGTGGAAGGGGCTCCTCGAGGACGACCACTTCCGGGTCACCCGGCAGAACACCTCCGGCATCCTGCAGCTCGGAGGCACCATCCTCGGCACCTCGCGGACCAACCCGTTCAAGCGGCCGGAGGGGCCGAAGATCGTGATGGACGCTCTCGTCCGCCACCACATCGGGGCGGTGGTGGCCATCGGCGGGGAGGACACGCTCGGGGTGGCGGCCCGCTTCCACGCCCTCGGCATGAAGGTCGTGGGGGTGCCGAAGACCATCGACAACGACCTCTCCGGCACCGACTACACCTTCGGGTTCGACACCGCGGTCACCATCGCCACCGAGGCCATCGACCGGCTCCACTCCACCGCCGAGGCCCACAGCCGGGTCATCGTCTGCGAGGTGATGGGCCGCCACGCCGGGCACATCGCGCTCCACTCCGGGATCGCCGGCGGCGCCGACGTGATCCTCGTGCCGGAGCGCCCCATCGACCTCGGCGACGTGGTGCGCCACATCAAGGGGCGCCAGCGCCGCGGCCGGCACTTCTCCATCGTGGTGGTGGCCGAGGGGGCGAAGATGGAGCGCAGCAAGGAGGCCACGGTCTCCGATGCGCTCGACGAGTTCGGCCACGTGCGCCTCGGCGGCATCGGCGCCTACCTGGCGAAGGAGATCGAGCGGGAGACCGGCTTCGAGGCCCGCGTCACCGTGCTCGGCCACGTCCAGCGCGGTGGCACCCCCACGGCGCGGGACCGCGTGCTCGCCACCCGCTACGGGGTCTTCGCATGCGACCTCGTGAAGGACGGGCGCTTCGGCCTCATGGCGGCGCTGCGCGGCGACGACGTGGTGGCCGTGCCGCTCGCCGAGGCCACGAAGGAGCTCCACCTCATCGACCCGGGGCTCTACGACATCGCCTCGGTCTTCTTCGGCTGAGGGAGCGCGTGACCGCCCGCCACGAGGTTCGCCTGCCCGACGGGGCCGCGGGGCGGCTCGACCGCGCCGTCGCCGACGCGCTCGGGGTGGGGCGCGCGGCCGTGAAGCAGGCCTTCCTCCTCGGTCGCGTCCGGGC
>JBAVCR010000023.1:0-1515 GCA_049586815.1 Anaeromyxobacteraceae bacterium | reverse complement strand
AGCGTGGCGCCGCCATCAGGCCAGAAACGCCAGGGGCACAAATGCGAAGCTTCGGAACTTCGGGGGATGGCAGGGCACAGTATCGCGATTTTGCCATACGCAACCCGCGCGCCCGCGCCGCTTCCGTCGTAGCGCAGGTAGCGGCCGACCGCGACGAAAAGGAAGCTCTGCGCGAGCCCCGTGTTCGGACGACTCGCACGCAGCCAGCCGCACGACACTCGTCTTTGCGTAGCCTTTGCTAGTGTGGTGTTTCGTTAATAACTGGCATATGTCTTGCATCGGATTTCGGTATCTTTCCATGTGGAGATACCGCGATGCCGATGGGACGGCCGAAAGCTCAACTGGTGTTGGCGCCTGCCGAACAGGCGCAATTGCAATCGATCGTGCGCTCGCGCTCGATTGCGGCCGCCTTGCGGTCGCGCGCGCAGATTGTGTTGGCGAGCGCGGCGGGCGAAGCGAACAGCAGCATCGCCGCACGGCTCGGGTTCACTAACGCCACCGTCGGCAAATGGCGTCAGCGCTTCGTCGAGCGCCGCATTAGCGGCCTGTACGATGAACTGCGACCGGGTAAACCGCGTTCGATTGATGATGAACGGGTGGCCCAGTTGATCCAGACCACGCTGCATGGCAAGCCGACCGACGGGGCGACGCACTGGAGCGTGCGCTCGCTGGCAGCGGAAACTGGCATCTCGCCCAGCAGCGTGCATCGCTACATCAAGCTGGTCAATCTGCAGCCGCACCGTAGTGAAACGTTCAAGCTGTCGACCGATCCCTTCTTCGTGGAGAAACTGCGGGACGTGGTTGGCCTGTACCTCAATCCACCGGACAAGGCGCTGGTGCTGTGCGTCGACGAGAAGAGTCAGGTGCAAGCGCTGGAGCGGAGCCAACCACTGCTACCGATGGGCTTCGGCTATGTCGAAGGTGTCACCCATGACTATAAGCGGCATGGCACGACCACCTTGTTCGCCGCCCTCGATGTGCTCACCGGCCAAGTGTTGGCGCAATGCAAGCCGCGCCATCGGCACCAGGAGTTTCTGAGCTTTCTGCGGGCCATCGAAGCGGCCGTTCCAGCCGATCTCGATGTCCACCTGATTGTCGACAACTACTCGACCCATCGGCACGCCAAGGTCAAGGCATGGTTAGCCGCCCGACCCCGCTGGCATCTGCACTTTGTGCCCACCTACAGTTCTTGGCTCAACCTGGTTGAGCGCTTCTTCGCGCTCATCACCGACAAAGCTATCCGCCGCGGCTCGTTCCGCTCAGTGCGGGAACTGGTGCAGCGAATCGATCACTTCGTGGTCCACCACAACGTCGACTGCAAACCCTTCATCTGGACCGCCACCGCCGATTCGATCATCGCCAAGCTCGAACGACTTTGTGCACGAATCAGCGGAACAGCACACTAGCGCGCGCCGAGGTTCGCGAGCTCCCGCAGATCCATCGGTATCCGGCGATCGGCATCGGGCACGTTCTCGCGGAATTCGCGCATTTCGCGCACCGCTTCGGCGGTGTTCC
>JBAVCR010000022.1:0-7333 GCA_049586815.1 Anaeromyxobacteraceae bacterium | reverse complement strand
GCGGGGGGGAGCTACGACCCGGCCGACCCGCCGGTGGCCGGCCTGGCCGCGGCGCGCATGATGGCGATGTGCACCTACCGCGGCTGGGAGAGCTTCGAGGAGCGGTACGGGCGCCGCCCCCAGTCGGCGGACCTCTTCGCCATGGAGAGCTACCTGCGCTACCAGGGGCAGCAGCTCGTCGACCGGTTCGACGCCGCCACCTACCACGCGCTCACCCGGGCCATGGACACGCACGACGTGGCCCGCGGGCGCGGCGAGTTCGAGGCCGTGCTCCGCGGGGTCCGGCAGCCGGCGCTCGTCGTCACCGTCGACACCGACGTCCTCTACGTCCCGGAGGAGCAGAAGGTCATGGCGCGCCACATGCCCGGCGCGCGCCTCGAACGGCTCGAGTCGCCCCATGGCCACGACGCGTTCCTCATCCACGTGGACGAGCTGTCCGGCCTCGTGGCCGACTTCCGCGGCCGGGTCGAGGGGCACGAGACGGCGAGGCCGGCAGCCCGCTCCCGCGCCGCCGGCCAGGGCGTGTCGCTCCTCGTGCTGGGGAAGGGGAAGGTCGGCGCGCCGTTCCTCGAGCAGGTCCGGGACCAGGCGGGCAGCCTCTCCTCCGACTACGACATCGCGCTCCGCGTGGTCGGCGTCGGCGACCGGCGCGGCGTGGTGCTCGACGACGCCGGGCTCGACCTCTCCCGCTGGCGCGAGGCGCTCGCGGAGGCGCCGGCCACCGGCCCCTTCCGGATGCCGCAGGTCGCCCCGGTGCTCGACCGGCTGGCGCGGATGCCCTGTCCGGTCCTCGTCGACCTCACCGCCGACGCGGCGCTGCTCCCCGTCTACGAGGAGGCGTTCCGGCGCGGGATCCACGTGGTCGGGGCCAACAAGCAGCCGCTCGCGGCGCCGCGGGCCGACCGCGAGCGTCTCGCCGCGGCGCGGCGCCAGGCCCACGTCCACTTCCACTACGAGACCTCCGTGGGGGCGAGCCTGCCGCTCCTCGGGACGCTCCGGAACCTCGTCCGCACGGGCGACCGGGTCCTCGCCGTGGAGGGCTCGCTCTCCGGGACCGCGGGCTACCTCCTCGCCGAGGCCGGGAAGGGGACGCCGCTCTCCATGGCGCTCCGCTGGGCGCGCGAGCTCGGGTACACCGAGGAGGATCCGCGCGACGACCTCTCCGGGCTCGACTCGGCCCGCAAGGCGGTCATCCTGGCCCGGGAGCTCGGCATGAGGATCGACGTCGCCGACGTCGCCATCGAGCCGCTCCTGCCCCCGGCGGCCCTCGCCGCCGGCCCCTTCGACGCCCTCGTCGAGGCGCTGCGCCGCGAGGATCGGGCGCTCGCTGCGCGCGTGCAGGCGGCGCGCGCACGCGGGAAGGTGCTCCGCTACCTGGTGCGGGTCGACGTCGACCTCGGCACGGTCCGCGTCGGTCCCGAGGAGGTCGGGCTCGACCACCGGGCGGCCGGGCTGCGGGAGGTGGAGGCCTACGTGGCCGCCACGACGCTGCGGCGCGCCGGGACGCCGCTCGTGGTCCAGGGGTCGGGCGTGGGCGGTGCGCTCACCGCCGGAGGGGTGCTCACCGACGTGCTGCGGGTGGCGGCCTCGCTCGGCGTCCGCACCGGCTGGAGCGGGTAGGGCGACCCCGCGGGGTCCCGCACGCCCGCCCGCCGCGTGTTAGGAAAGCGGGCAGGAGGAGAGCCCCGCATGCCCGCACTGCCGCTCCCCGTCGCCAAGGGGGAGGAGATCCTGTCGATCCTGCCCGGGATGTCGAACCGCCACGGCCTCGTGGCCGGGGCGACCGGGACCGGGAAGACCGTCACCCTCCGCGTGCTCGCCGAGAGGCTCTCCCGCATCGGCGTCCCGGTGTTCCTGGCCGACGTGAAGGGGGATCTCTCGGGCATGGCCCTCGCCGCCGAGCCCGACGAGAAGATGCTCGAGCGGGTGAAGAGGCTCGGCGCGACCCTCGAGCCGGCCGGCACCCCGGTGGTCTTCTGGGACGTGTTCGGGGAGAAGGGGCACCCGCTCCGGGCCACCGTGTCCGAGATGGGGCCGGTGCTCCTCGGGCGCATGCTCGACCTGAACGAGGTCCAGGAGGGCGTGCTGTCCCTCGCCTTCAAGATCGCCGACGACGAGGGGCTGCTGCTCCTCGACCTGAAGGACCTGCGGGCGCTCCTCGCCCACGTGGCCGAGCGCGCGAGCGAGCTCCAGAAGACCCACGGCAACGTCTCCTCCGCGAGCGTGGGCGCCATCCAGCGCCAGCTCCTCGCCCTCGAGCAGCAGGGCGGCGACCGGTTCTTCGGCGAGCCGGCGCTCGACCTGGGAGACCTCCTCGAGGTGGACGGGCGCGGCGAGGGGCTGGTGAACGTCCTCGTCGCCGACCGGCTGATGCAGTCGCCTCGCCTCTACTCCACCTTCCTGCTCTGGCTCCTCTCCGAGCTCTACGAGAAGCTCCCCGAGGTGGGCGACCCGGAGAAGCCGAGGCTCGTCTTCTTCTTCGACGAGGCCCACCTGCTCTTCACCGAGGCGCCCCGGGCGCTGCTCGAGAAGGTGGAGCAGGTGGTGCGCCTCGTGCGGTCGAAGGGCGTGGGGGTGTTCTTCGTCACCCAGAACCCGCTCGACGTCCCCGAGACGATCCTGGGCCAGCTCGGCAACCGGGTCCAGCACGCGCTGCGCGCCTTCACGCCGCGCGACCAGAAGGCGGTGCGGACCGCCGCCGACACCTTCCGCCCGAACCCGAAGGTGGACGCAGCGAGGGCCATCACCGAGCTCGGGGTGGGGGAGGCGCTCGTCTCCTTCCTCGACGCCAAGGGGACGCCCGCGCCGGTGGAGCGGGCCTTCGTCCTGCCGCCCCGTTCGCGGCTCGCGCCGCTCTCCCCGGAGGAGCGCGCCCGGGTCCAGAAGTCCTCGCCCGTGAAGGGGAAGTACGACGAGGCGGTGGACCGGGAGTCGGCCTACGAGCGGCTCCAGGCGCGGGCTGCGGAGCGGGCCAGCGAGGCCCCGGCGCCGAAGGGGCGGGGACGTGCCGGGGAGCCGAGGAGCGAGATCGCCGACACCCTCGGCGCGATGGCGAAGAGCGTGGCCCGGTCGGCGGGCACCCAGATCGGCCGGGAGCTCGTGCGCGGGATCCTGGGCGGGCTGTTCGGCACGGGAAAGAAGCGCTAGGGGCGGACATGGCCGGCGACGACAGCACTCCCATCCGCATCGGCGTCTCCTCCTGCCTTCTCGGGCAGAACGTCCGGTTCGACGGCGGGCACAAGAAGGACGACTTCGTCACCGGCTCGCTGGGCCGCTGGGTGGAGTTCGTGCCGGTGTGCCCGGAGGTCGAGGTGGGGATGGGAATCCCCCGCCCGACCATCCGCCTGGAGCGGCGCGGCCAGGAGGTCCACCTCGTCGACCCGAAGAACGGCGTCGACCACACCGAGGCGATGCGCGCCTGGTCCCGGCGACGCGTCTCCGAGATCGAGGCCCAGGACCTCTGCGGGTACGTCCTGAAGAAGGACTCTCCCAGCTGCGGCATGGAGCGCGTCCGGGTCTACGCGAAGGGCGCGCCCACCAAGTCGGGCCGGGGGATCTTCGCCGAGGAGCTCGTCGCGCGGATGCCGCTCCTGCCGGTGGAGGAGGAGGGACGGCTCAACGATCCGCAGCTGCGGGAGAACTTCGTGGAGCGGGTCTTCGCGTACCGTCGGCTGAAGGACCTCTTCCGGGGCCGGTGGACGGTGGGCGACCTGGTGCGCTTCCACACGGCGGAGAAGCTCCTCCTGCTCGCCCATGAGCCCGAGGGCTACCGCCAGCTCGGGCGCATCGTCGCGCGGGCGCGCGAGATTCGCCGCGACGAGCTCCCGGCCCGCTACGGCGAGATCTTCATGCGCGCCATGGCGCGCCCGGCCACGCCGGGGAAGCAGGCCAACGTGCTCCAGCACATGGCCGGGTACTTCAAGGACGCGCTCCCCGCCGACGAGAAGGCCGAGCTGCAGGGGGCCATCCAGGACTACCGGAAGCGGCTCGTGCCGCTCGTCGTCCCGCTCACGCTCGTCCGGCACCACGTGCGCAAGCTCCGGGTCGCGTACCTCGAGGGGCAGACCCATCTCGCCCCGCACCCGAAGGAGCTCATGCTCCGCAACCACGTGTAGGGGTGCGTCTCAGGTCCCGGGAAGCGTGCCCTGCCCGCCGAAGCGGCGCAGGTACTCCTTCAGGTGGAGCTTCCGGACCGTGTTCTCCGAGGACATGTAGCGGATCACGCCGAAGACCGGCCGCTCGGGGGCCCAGGGCCGGTCGTAGCGCCCCAGGCACCAGAAGATCCCAGAGGCCGAGCTGGGGTCTCGCCCGTCGAGCGCCCACCGGTCGTTCAGGTGCAGCATGGTGGCGAGCGCCTCGCGAGGCGTGGCGCTCCACTGCAGGATCTTCTTCCCCCAGAGCATGCGCAGGTAGTTGTGGATGCGTCCGCGGTCCCGCAGCTCTCGCTGCGCGGCGTTCCAGACGGGGTCGTGCGTCGCCGCCTGCTCGAGGACGTCCCGTCCGTAGACGGGGTCGCGGGGATCGGCGGCGTGGGCGTCGAGGGTCCGGATGGCCCAGGGAGGCAGCGTCTCGAAGTCGCGGGCCGCCTCGGGACGCCGCGAGAGCATGTTGAGTCCCAGCTCCCGCCAGGTGACGAGCTCGTCGAGGAAGGACTCCGCCGGAGGGGAGAGCCCCCAGAAGCCCTCGCGCTTGCCGCTCACGTCGGTGCCGAGCCGCGACGGCTTCCAGGCCTCGTGGCGGCAGATGGCCCGGAAGACCTCGTGCGCCGAGACGTGGCCGAAGTGGAGCCACGGCGAGAGGCCGCTCGACGCCTCCGCGTCGGGGTGGCTGCGCTCCAGGTAGCGGGGAAGCCGATCGGCCACGAACGAGCCGAGGACCGCCCGCCCGGCGTTGCTCCCGCCGTGCGTGCCGCCGACCGGCGGGACGTCGTGATCGATGGGGAGGCGGCGCAGGGCGTCGGGCGACGCGGCGAGGAGCTCCGGCGAGGCCCGGGGCCAGCGCCGCGCGACCTCCTCCGGCACTGCGGCTCCCGCCGCGCCATCGGCGTCGAGGGGGTCGGTGGAGGGGAAGGCGGTGAGCCGCTCGGGCAGCTCCCTCTGGAGGTGGCGCCGGAAGGCGTGGGCGGAGAGGAAGACCGTGGGGGCGCAGCGGAACGGGAGGAGCCCGTTCCCGTCGACCGCCTCCAGGCGGATCGGAAGCCGCTCCGCTGCGGCGGCGAGCATCCGCGGGAGGAAGAAGAACGGCGCGTCGTCGGTGACCACCACGCAGGCGCGCGCGGCCAGTGCGGCGAGGAGCCCCTTGCCGTGCCCGGGGTCGGGCTCGACGTACGGGTGGTAGGCGATCCCGGCGTCGGCGAAGGCCCGGTCGGAGTCGGCCATCCCCTGGAGCACGAAGGAGTGGAGACGGTCGCTCGCGTGAGGGTACCCGGCCCGCAGCGCCTCGAGCACCAGGATCGGGCGGCCGAGCTCCCGCGACCACTCCACCGCGCGGTCGAGGGTGAAGCTCCAGGAGGTGCGGCGGCTGGCCGTGAGCCAGGCGAGCACGTACGCGCCGCCCTTCGCCACCGGAGCGTCGTTGGCGGCGCGGATGCGCTCCGCGGGGACGCGGGTCACGCAGCGCCTCCCGCCGCCGGCTGGGCGGAGAGCTGCCGCCCCCGTTCGGCGACACGGCGCACCAGGTTCCGGAAGATGGCGGCGTGGACGGGATACAGCAGGTACCAGTACAGGTGCCCTGCGAGACCGCGCGGCGCGAAGAAGGCGGTCTGGGTGAGCTGGGTGCCGCCGTCGCGGGGCTGCGCCACGAACTCGAGCCAGGCCCGCCCGGGCACCTTCATCTCGGCCCGCAGGCGGAGCAGCCGCCCCGGCTCCACCGCCTCGACCCGCCAGAAGTCGAGGGCATCGCCGGGACGAAGGTGGTCGGGGTCCCGCCGTCCGCGCCGGAAGCCGGGACCTCCCACCAGCTGATCGAGGACCCCGCGGATCTCCCAGGCCCAGTCCATGTAGAGCCAGCCGCGCTCCCCGCCGAGGCCGGTGAAGGACCGGAAGAGGGGCTCGGGAGGCAAGTCGACCTGGAGGGCCCGGCGCTCGATGATCATCCCCTCGACCACGGTGAGCTTCACGTCGGGGACGTCGCGGGGGGAGCTGGAGAGCGCATCGCTCCAGGCCGTCTCCACCTCGCCCCGCTCCAGGCGCTCGAGCGCCCGGTCGAGGGCCTCGGCGTAGGAGAGGGGGTGGATTCCCGGGAAGAGGCGCCGCGCGGAGTCGTCCCGGACGATGACCTCGTTGCGCAGACCCTCGACCAGGGGGCGGGCGATGGACGCGGGGACGGGGGTCATCCAGCGCACCCAGTGGGAGGAGAGGCGCGGCGTGAGCACCGGAACCGGCACCAGGTACCTGCGCAGCCCACGCTTCGCGGCGTACCCGAGCATCATCTCCCGATAGGTGAGGACGTCGGCGCCGCCGATCTCGACGACGGCGTTCGCCGCCTCGGGAACCCGCGGCGCCTCGACCAGGTACGAGAGGACGTCGTGGACGGCGATGGGCTGGATGCGCTGGAAGACCCAGCGCGGGCAGACCATGACCGGCAGCCGCTCCACGAGCCACCGGATCATCTCGAAGGAGATGCTGCCGCTGCCCACGATGACCGCGGCGCGCAGCTCGGTGACCGGCACCCCGGCCGACCGGAGCGCGTCCCCGGTCTCCTGGCGGGAGCGCAGGTGATCCGACAGGGTGCTGTCCGAGGCGCCCAGGCCGCCGAGGTAGACGATGCGCCGCACGCCGGCGGCGCGGGCCGCCTCGGCGAAGGAGCGGGCCGCGGCGCGGTCGCGGTCGGCGAACGCGTCGTGGTCTCCCATGCTGTGCACGAGGTAGTAGGCCACCTCGACGCCTTCGAGGGCCGGCCCGAGGGTCGCCGGGGCGTGGACGTCGCCCTGGACGATCTCGACGTCCCCGGCCCAGGGGCGTCCGGCCAGCCGGGCCGGATCGCGCGCCAGGACCCGCACCTTCCGGCCGGCGGCGAGGAGCCGAGGCACCAGCCTGCCGCCGACGTAGCCCGTGGCTCCGGTGACGAGGTCCATCGTCGATCTTTACCGCCGTCCGGTCCGTCGTGCCGCCGTCACGAGGGGGGCCCCCTCCCGGGCGAGGCGCCGGGGAGCGACCGTGAGTAGGCACAGGAGACGACCCATGCCCCCGGAGGAACGGATGATCGGCCAGAAGATGCAGGACGCGCTGAACGCGCACGTGACCGCGGAGCTGTACAGCGCGAACCTCTACCTCGCGATGGCGGCCTGGTGTGACGGAAAGTCCTACAAGGGCTTCGGCAGGTGGCTCAAGGT
>JBAVCR010000021.1:0-12957 GCA_049586815.1 Anaeromyxobacteraceae bacterium | reverse complement strand
GGCCTAGCCCGTACACCCCTCCCACGACGACGAGGCCGGCGAGCGCCGTCGCCAGGAGGCGAGACCGGCGCCTGCGCCGGGTGATGGCGTCCAGCTCCGCCACGATCGCGGCGCCGTCCGCGGGGCGGAATTCCGGGTCGCGGGATCGGCATCGGTCGACGAGGGCCCGGAGGGAACGGCCGACCCGATCCGGCGGCGAGGTCACCGGGCCAGCCGCCTTCCCGTCGAGGAGGCGGGTCGCGAGGACGCCCCAGGCGTAGACGTCGACGCGGGCGTCGCTCGCGTTCCCCTCCCACTGCTCCGGCGGCGCATACGGCGCCGACCCGGCCTGGATGCCGACCGCGCCGGCGATCTGGGCGAGCCCCAGGTCGAGGATCTTCGCGGACCCCTCCTCGTCGAGGAAGACGTTGGCCGGCTTCAGGTCGCGGTGGACCACGCCCGCCGCGTGCATCCGGGAGAGCCCCACCGCGACCGTCCGGAGGACCTGCCGGGCCTCGTCGGGCGGGACCGGTCCTCGCGCCAGGCGTTCGCGGAGGGTCTCGCCCTGGAGGAGCTCGTAGACGAGGTACGTCCCTCCCGCCCACTGGCCCACGTCGTGGAGGGTGACGACCGAGGGGTGGCGGACGCGGGCGGCCGCCTCGGCCTCCCGCCGGATCCACTCCAGCGTGGTGGGCGTGTGGCCGCGCTCGGGGCGCAGGACCTTGATGGCCACCCGGCGCCGCAGGTCGGTGTCCTCGGCCTCGAAGACGAGGCCGAAGCCGCCGCGGCCGACCTCCCGGACGAGCAGGAAGCGGCCGACCCGGTCGCCGACCTCGCAGGAGGCCCCGGGCTCGACGCTCGGGGAGAAGAGCACCTCCTCGAGCAGCCGGGTGATCTGGCCTGCCAGGGCGGGGTCGTTCCCGGACATCGGCCCCCCGCCGCCATCCGAATCCACGAATACCTCCACTTCCACTTCACCTTCCGAGCGCCGGGATGGTGGCACCTCGCGGGGTTCCGTGGCAACCGGGTGCACACCCTTTTGCGCGCCGGATGGGCTTCTGCGAAACTGCCCGGCCCCGATGTCCCGGACCACCATGAAGGGCGGCATCCTCGTCGTCGACAAGCCGGCCGGCCCCACCAGCTTCGCCGTGGTGGAGCGGGTGCGCCGGGCGCTCGGCGCCGAGAAGGCGGGCCACACCGGCACGCTCGACCCGGCCGCCACGGGGGTCCTCGCCGTCTGCATCGACGACGCGGTGAAGCTGCAGCACTGGATCACCGACGCCGACAAGGCCTACGACGCGCTCTTCGTGCTCGGGTTCGCCACCGACACCGAGGACGCGGTGGGGAGGGAGACCGAGCGCGGGGACCCCACCGGCCTGACCGCGGAACGGGTGGCCGCCGCGTTGGCGGGGTTCGTCGGCGAGATCGACCAGGTTCCCCCCATGTACTCGGCGGTGCGGGTGGGGGGAAAGCGGCTCCACGAGTCGGCGCGGGCCGGCAAGACGGTGGAGCGTGCGCCGCGCCGGGTGGTGATCCACTCCCTCGACCTCCTCGGCTTCGAGCCGGCCCGGGATGGCCTGGCCCGCGCCCGGGTGGCCGTCCGGTGCGGGAAGGGGACCTACGTCCGGACCCTCGCCTCGGCACTCGGGACGGCCCTCGGCGTCCCCGCCCACCTCGGCGCGCTCCGCCGGACGGCTTCCGGTCCGTTCATGCTCGAGAGGTCGCTCCCCCTCGACGAGGTGGAGCGGCTCGCACGGGAGGCCCCGGAGACGGTCCTGGCCCGCCTGGTCGCCCCGGCCGACGCGCTGGCGGCCTTCCCGGTGGTCCCGGTGACGCCCGACGAGATGAGGGCCCTCGCCCAGGGGAAGACGCTTCCCCGGCCTGCTCCCGCGCCCCTGTGCCGGGCGCTCGGGCCCGACGGCGCACTCGTCGCCGTGGTCGCCCCGGTGGAGGGCGGCGAGGGGATCCGCCCCGTGCGGGTCTTCGTGCAACCCCCCGAGATCGCAGGGCCGTCCCCCGCAAAGCGTTGACTTCCGGGCCCCCGGTCGCTAAAAGACCACCCTTCCAACCCACCGTCCTCTGTCCCCGCGGCGCACGCCTTCGCCCTCGTGACGGGAACGGTCGAAACCAGGGAGCATCCGATATGGCGCTCGTCGCAGAGAAGAAGACGGAAGTCGTCCAGAAGTACCGCCGGCACGACAAGGACACGGGTTCGCCGGAGGTCCAGGTGGCGCTGCTCACCGAGCGGATCGCCTACCTCACCGAGCACTTCAAGACGCACAAGAAGGACCACCACAGCCGCCGCGGCCTGCTGAAGCTCGTCGGCCAGCGGCGTCGCCTCCTCGACTACCTCCGGAACGTCGACCAGAACCGCTACAAGGTCGTCATCGACCAGCTCGGTCTCCGGAAGTAGGCAGGCGGCAAGCGCTCCGGCCCCTCGTGGACCGGAGCGCGCCCAAGCCCCCGGCAAGCGGGGGCCGGCAAAAGAACAGGCCCGCCCGCGAGCGGGCCGGCGCACCGTCGACGGCGCTTCCGTTTCCGACTGGCCCGCCGCTCCCCCGGGGAGCGACCTCCCAGTGAGAAACTGAGGCACCGCGGGCCAGGCGGCGGCAACTCGCACGGCGGGACCGGTGGGGCACGTGCCCCGCCGGCTCACATCGTGAAGGTGCCCCCCATGAAGGCCATCCAGGAGCGCGCGCAGGTCGGCGATCGCGAGATCGTCCTCGAGACCGGCAAGGTCGCCAAGCAGGCCGACGGATCCATCTGGATCCGCCACGGCGACAGCATCGTCCTCGTCACCGTGGTGTCGGCGAAGGAGAGGAAGGAAGGGATCGACTTCTTCCCCCTCACCGTCGACTACCAGGAGAAGCTCTTCGCCGCGGGCAAGATCCCCGGCAGCTTCTTCCGCCGCGAGGGGCGGCTCACCGAGAAGGAGACGCTCGTCTCCCGCATCGTCGACCGCTCCTGCCGTCCCCTCTTCCCGGAGGGCTACGCCAACGAGACCCAGCTCATCTGCACGGTCATCTCCTTCGACCAGGAGAACGACACCGACGTGCTGGCGCTCACCGGCGCCTCGGCGGCCCTGGCGGTCTCCGACGTCCCCTTCAACGGCCACATCGCCGGCGTCCGCGTCGGCCGGGTGGGCGGCAAGTTCGTCGCCAACCCCACGCTGGCGCAGCGCGCCGAGGCCGACCTCGACATCGTGCTGGCCGCGTCCCGCGACGCGGTGGTCATGGTGGAGGGCGGCGGCAAGGAGATCCCCGAGGACGTGATGGTCGACGCGCTGCTCTTCGGGCAGGCCGCCGTGCAGCCGCTCCTCGACGCCCAGGACCGGCTCGCCGCCGCGGTGGGCAAGAAGAAGCGCGCCTTCGAGGCCCCCAAGAACGACCTCGCCCTCCGCGAGAAGGTGAAGTCGCTCACCTGGGAGAAGGTCCGCGAGGCCTACGCCCGCAACGAGAAGCACGACCGCTACGGCCGGCTCTCCGAGATCAAGAAGGAGCTCCTCGAGGCGCTCCGGGCCGAGGCCGGCGGCGACGCCGCCCAGCTCGCCTCCCTCGCCGCCCGCGAGAAGGAGATCAAGGGCTACTACGAGGACGTGAAGTACGAGTACATGCGCAAGATGATCACCGACGAGGGGAAGCGCATCGGCGGCCGCGGGCCGGCCGACATCCGCTTCATCGTCTCCGAGGTCGGCATCCTGCCCCGCGTCCACGGCTCGGCCCTCTTCACCCGCGGCGAGACGCAGGCGCTCGTGGCCGCCACGCTGGGCACCTCCGAGGACGAGCAGCGCGTCGAGATGCTCACCGGCATGCACTTCAAGAAGTTCATGCTGCACTACAACTTCCCGCCGTTCTCGGTGGGCGAGGCCAAGTTCCTGCGCGGCCCCGGCCGCCGCGAGATCGGGCACGGCGCGCTGGCCGAGCGGGCGCTCCGCGCGGTGCTCCCCGCCGAGGACAAGTTCCCGTACACCATCCGCATCGTCTCCGACATCATGGAGTCGAACGGCTCCTCGTCGATGGCGTCGGTCTGCGGCGGCTGCCTGTCGCTCATGGACGCCGGCGTCCCTGTGAAGGCCCCGGTGGCCGGCATCGCCATGGGCCTCATCAAGGAGGGCGAGAAGATCGCCATCCTCTCCGACATCCTCGGCGACGAGGATCACCTCGGCGACATGGACTTCAAGGTCTGCGGCACCGAGGCCGGCATCACCGCCATCCAGATGGACATCAAGATCGGCGGCGTGACCCGGAAGATCCTCGAGGACGCGCTGAACCAGGCCGCCCGCGGCCGCAAGCACATCCTCGGCGAGATGGCCAAGGCCCTGCCGGCCGCCCGCACCGACATCAGCGCCTACGCCCCGCGCATCACGACCATCAAGATCCGGTCGGAGCGCATCAAGGACGTCATCGGGCCCGGCGGCAAGGTGATCAAGGACATCACCGCCCGCACCGGCTGCAGCATCAACATCGAGGACGACGGCACGATCAACATCGCCAGCCCGAACCAGGTGAACGTCGACGCCGCGATCAAGATGATCAAGAACCTCACCCAGGAGGCCGAGGTCGGCAAGACGTACCTGGGCACGGTCCGCAAGATCGCCGAGTTCGGCGCCTTCGTGGAGATCTTCCCGGGCACCGACGGTCTCATCCACATCTCCGAGCTCTCGGACAAGCGGGTGAAGAGCGTCTCCGACGTCCTCTCCGAGGGCGAGGAGGTCCTCGTGAAGGTCATCTCGGTCGACCGGGCGGGCAAGATCCGCCTCTCCCGCAAGGAGGCGCTGGCCGACGCGGCCACGCAGAAGACCGAGGGCGAGCCCCAGAAGGGCTAGGAGCCGACGGTGACCGCGCCTCACGACCCGATCGCCGTCGCGGTGCTTCGGGTCGGAGGCCGCGGAGAGCCGCTCGAGCTCCCCCGCCACCAGACCGCCGGCTCGGCCGGAATGGACCTGCGCGCCGACGAGCCGGTCGAGCTCGCCCCCGGCGAGCGCCTGCTCGTCCCCACCGGCATCGCCGTGGCCATCCCCCCGGGCTACGAGGGGCAGGTGCGCCCCCGCTCCGGCCTGGCGCTCCGCCACGGCGTGGGGATGGTGAACGCCCCGGGCACGGTCGACAGCGACTACCGCGGCGAGGTGGGCGTCATCCTCGTGAACTGGGGCCAGGAGACCGTGCGGATCTCCCGCGGCGAGCGCATCGCCCAGCTGGTGGTGGCGCCGGTCACCCGGGCCGTGCTGCGCGAGGTGACGGAGCTGCCGCAGAGCGACCGCGGCGGCGGAGGATTCGGTTCCACCGGCCGCTAGGGCCGGCAACGACGAGACGGCCGCCGGAGCGGCCGCGGAGGGTCGGATGATCCCGCGCTACACGCGTCCCGAGATGGCCCGCATCTGGTCCCCGGAGCGGCGCTTCCGCATCTGGCTCGACGTCGAGCTGCTCGCCGCCGAGGCCATGGTGAAGCTCGGCGAGGTGCCGGCCGAGGACCTGGCCGCGCTCCACCGCGCCTTCGACGGCTTCGCGTTCTCGGCCGCCGACGTGGCCCGCATCGACGAGATCGAGAAGGTGACGAAGCACGACGTCATCGCCTTCCTGACCTTCGTGGAGGAGAAGGGCGGCCTGCCCGCCCGGCACCTGCACAAGGGCATGACCTCCTCCGACGTGCTCGACACCACGCTGGCCGTGCAGCTGAAGGAGGCCACCGGCCTGCTCCTCGAGGACGTCGACAAGGTGCGCGCCGCCGTGAAGAGGCGGGCCTTCGAGCACCGCCGCACGCCGATGATCGGCCGGAGCCACGGCATCCACGCCGAGCCGGTCACCTTCGGGCTCAAGCTCGCCGGCTGGTACGACGCCTGGGGGCGCCGCCGCGCCGCGCTGGAGGCGGCCGGCAGGGTCGCCGCGGTGGGGAAGATCTCGGGCGCCGTGGGCACCTTCGCGAACGTCGATCCGGGCGTGGAGGCCTTCGTCATGGCGCGGCTCGGCCTCGAGGGCGGGGAGGGGGCGGCCACGCAGGTGGTGGCCCGCGATCGCCACGCAGACCTGTTCTGCGCCATAGCGGTGGCCGGGGCGGTCATGGAGCAGCAGGCCACCGAGGTCCGCCACCTCCAGCGCACCGAGGTGCGCGAGGCGGAGGAGCCCTTCACCGCCGGGCAGAAGGGCAGCTCGGCCATGCCCCACAAGCGGAACCCCATCCTCAGCGAGAACCTGACCGGGCTCGCGCGCCTGCTGCGCGGCTGGGCGGTCCCGGCGCTGGAGGACGTGGCGCTCTGGCACGAGCGGGACATCAGCCACTCGTCGGTGGAGCGGGTCATCGGCCCGGACGCCACCATCGCCCTCGACTTCGGCCTGAACCGCTTCGCGCGGATGATCGACGACCTGCGCGTCTATCCGCAGCGGATGCAGGAGAACCTCGACCAGACCGGCGGCCTCTTCGAGGCCCAGCGGGTGCTGCTCGCGCTGGTCGGCAAGGGCATCCCGCGCCAGGAGGGCTACGTGCTCGTCCAGCGCAACGCCATGAAGGTCTGGGAGGAGAAGGTCGACTTCCGCACCGCGCTGAAGGGGGACGCCGACGTGAGGAAGGCGCTCTCCGACGCGGAGATCGACGCCTGCTTCGCGGTGGACTACCACCTGAAGCACGTCGACACGATCTTCGATCGCGTGTTCGGCGAGGGCTAGCCGGCTTCCCGGAGGAACCGCTCCGTCGCCGCGTCGGCGGGGAAGAAGCTCTCGATCCGCAACTCGTCCGCGGTGACGTCGAGCGGCGTGCCGAACGTCGCGATCACCGTGAAGAGCGAGATGCGCAGGCCGTCCTTCGCCAGCGTGAGGGGCAGCACCGGCAGGAGCGGGGCGTCCTGCACGCGGAGGACTTCCCGGTCCAGGCCGGGCGCGAGCTCGTCGAGCAGGGCCGACATCTCTTCGGTCCCCGCGGCGGCGGCCTCCCGGAGCGCCCGCTGCCAGAGGAGCGGAGCGGCCATGTCCCAGTTGGCGACGTGGGGCCGCAGGCCGCGGGGATGGAAGACGAGCCGGGCCAGGTTGCGGCGTTCGCCGCCCACCCGCGACCAGACCCCGGGGGCGAGCGCCGTCACGAGCCGATCGAAGGGGGCGTTCGCGAGCCGGACGTTCCAGGCGCGGTCGATGGCGACGGCCGGGAAGGGCGCGTGGCTCGACAGCATCATCTGGACGGCGGCGTTCACCTGCTCCATCTGCGGGTCGTCGAGGGGGGATGCCCGGTAGAGGGGCGCGAAGCCGGCGGCGAGCAGCCAGTCGTTCCGATCGCGCAGCGGGACATGGAGCGCCTCGCCGAGCTGCAGGATCATGGATCGGCTCGGTCCCGCCCGGCCCGACTCCAGGCAGCTCAGGTGGCGCTGGGACACGCCGGCAGTCAGGGCCAGCTCGAGCTGGGACATGCGACGGCGCCGTCGCCAGTCGCGCAGGAGCGCAGGGAACGACGCGCGGTCCGGGCCGGCGGGCTGCGGGGATGGGCTGGGCACGATCGCGCCTCCAGTTGGGCTCGCCATTCTCCCCGGAGTACCAGCTGCCGTTCAATGACCTCGGAGGTCATTGAGGACGTGCGCGACCCGGGGCATGGTCCAGGCCCACTCCATCCAGGGGGCCACGTGTCCATCCGCCTCACCGCCTTGCTCGCCGTCACCGCGCTCTTCGCGCTCCTCACCGCCGTGGCCGTCGCCCAGGTGGGGATCCTGGGAATCTTCCGGCCGCACTTCCAGTCCTGGGGCCCGGCCCAGGTCTTCGCCGACCTCGTGATCCTGGCGGTGCTGGCTTGCTTCTGGATGGTCGCCGACGGGCGCCGGAGCGGAGTCCCCGCCTGGCCGTTCGTCGTCCTGACCCTCCTGGCCGGGTCGTTCGGCCCGCTCCTCTACCTCGTGGCGCGGGAGGTCCGGGGGAACCGCCCCCGGACTGCTCCGGAACGGCCAGCCTAGAGGTACCCCTTCGCCTTCAGGTTGGCCCGGATCCGCGCGTCGACGCTGCCGACCGGCGACTCGAACTTCTCCCCGGTGAGCAGCTCGAAGACCTCGATGTACTTCCGGGCCAGCATGACGCGTACCTCGTCGGTGAGGGCGGGCGGCGTGCCGTGGCCGGAGAAGCCGTGCTCGCTGATGAGCCACTGCCGGATGTTCTCCTTGTCGAGCATCTGCTGGTCCTGCCCGGCGGCGAGCCGCTCCTCGTAGCCCCTGGCGACCCAGTAGCGGGAGCTGTCCGGGGTGTGGATCTCGTCGATGACCACGAGCTTTCCGTCGGCCATGCCCATCTCGTACTTGGTGTCGACGAGGATGAGCCCGCGGGTGGCCGCCCATTCCTGGCCGCGCCGGAAGAGGGCGCGGGCGAGCTCGGTGGCCTCGGCCCAGAGCTTCGCCGGGACGAGCCCCTTCTCGACGATCTCCTTCTCGCTGATGGGCTCGTCGTGCTTGCCGTACTGGGCCTTCGTGGAAGGGGTGACGATCGGGGCCAGGAACTTCTGGTCCTTGCGGAGCCCCTGGGGCCATTCGATGCCGTAGGCGCCGGCCTTGCCGGCCACGTAGTCGCGCCACAGCGACCCGGTGATGTAGCCGCGGATGATGATCTCGACCGGGAAGGGCTGGGCGCGCTTCACCACCATGACGCTCGGGTCGGGCGCGTCGAGGACGCAGGTGGGCGCGAAGTCCTTCACCTTGTCGAACCAGAACGAGGTGAGGCGCGAGAGGACCTCGCCCTTGAACGGGATGGTCCCGAGCACGTGATCGAAGGCGCTGATCCGGTCGGTGGTGACCATGACGATGCGATCGCCCCTCGAGTAGTTGTCGCGGACCTTTCCCCGGTAGAGCTCGCCCAGGGCAGGGGCGTCGAACTGCTTCAGCGTGTGGCCGAGCTGCTCTCGGAGCTTGTCGTCGGGAATCATGCCGGCGAATGCTAGCATACGGGCGCCTTGGTCCGGGACGACGTGATCTTCGTGCTGCACCGGCCGTCGTCGGCCGAGAACATCGGCGCCGTGGCGCGGGTACTCGCGAACTTCGGCCTTTCCCGGCTGCGCATCGTGGCCCCGCCGTCCTGGGACGGCCCTCCCCGGACAGGACGTGGGCAGAACGCCCGGGAGGACGTCCTCCGCCGGGCGCGGCGCACCGCCCGCCGGGCCGAGAACCTCCTCCAGGCGGCCGAGGTCTTCCCGGACCTGGGGGCGGCCCTCGCCGGCACGGTCTGGGCGTGCGGGACGACCTCGCGCGACGTGGAGGGGCGTCCCCGGCTCACCCCGCGCACGCTCGGCCCGGAGGTGGTGCGGAGGAGCGCCGGGGGCCCGGTGGCGGTGGTCCTGGGGGAGGAACGGCGCGGGCTGTCCGACGCGGAGCTGACCGCCTGCGCGTCCGTCTGCACCATCCCCACCGACGCAGGCTACGACTCGATGAACCTGGCCCAGGCAGCGGCGGTGCTGGCCTACGAGGTGGCGCTCGCCGGCGGCGCCGGGATCGCCGCGGTTCCCGGGGAGGCCCCGGCGCGCCACGAGACGGTGGAGGCGTTCTGGGGCCGCATGCGGGTGCTCCTCGCCGGCGCGGGCTACCTGAACCCGCAGAACCCCGACGCGATCCTCGCGGAGTGGAGGCGACTCCTCGCGCGGGCCGAGCCCACGCAGAGGGAGGCGGAACTCCTCGCCGCCGCGGCCCGCTCGCTCGAGCGCAAGCTCGGGCCGGGGCCAGCGGGCGGAGAGGGGAAGGGCTAGGCCGCGGGGGCCTCGGCGGCGACCTGCTTCGCGCCCTTGCGGCTCTTCTTCCAGGCGTCGAAGTGCTCCTGGCAGAGGCCGTGCTGGAAGACCTTCTTCTTGCACTCCTCCTTCGAGCAGGTCTTCCAGCGGCGCGGGACCGCCTCGAGCTCGCCGCGGCGCCACTTCGCGTGGTGGAAGAAGCAGAGGCCCTTCGCGCGGTAGGCGCGCTTGCACCCCTGGATCTTGCAGGTCTTCTTGCCCCCGCCCTTGGCCTTCGGGGCGGTCTTCTTCGCCTTCGTCGTCTTGGTCGTGTCGGTCATTCGGGGGCGTTGATTACCCGACCCCCGGGAAGAACGCAACCCCGCGATTCGTCTAGCGGCGCGGGGCCTGCCCGTCCCGGGCGTGCTCGGCCACGAGGCGGTCGATGGCGGTCCGGTCGGCGTCGGTGTGGTGCTCGACGGGGGGCGGGGAGGCCTGCTCCGGGGCCTTGGCCGTCCTCGCCGGGGCCCTGGCCGGGGCCGGACGGCTTCCCGGCCTGGAGGCGGGCTTCGTGCCCCAGAGGGAATCCCAGGTGGAGACGACCTCGGTCCATCCCTTCTCGGCGAACTTGCCGGCCGAGGGGGTGGCGTTCCAGCGCTCCACGAGCGTCCTCCCGTTCACCGGGACGAAGGCGCCGACGAGGATCAGGATGGCCGCGACGGCGGCGGCGAGGAGCAGCCGGGACATGGGCCGAGTCTGCCTCCCCCCTCCGACCCCGTCGAGTTTCCGGCGACGCCGGGCGCCTACTCGATGAGCCCCTGCTCGCGGGCGAGGCGGCCGAGCTTCTCCTTCAGCCGCTCGAACCGCTTGCGCAGCGCGGCCGGCGTGGCCGGCTCCCCGTCGGCGCGGAGGACCTCGGCCACGTCCTCCCAGGGCATGGCCTTGTCGACGCGGAGGATGAGGAGGGTCTGCTCCTCGGGGTCGAGCGACTCCCGGAGCTTCATCAGCTTGTCGGCCCGCCCTCCCGGGGCGTAGGTCGACATCGTGCTGCGGACCTCCTCGGCGATCCTGGACGCCTCGGTGGTCATGATGGGGCGGTGGCGCTTCCGGTAGGGGTCGCGCGCGTACCGGGACGCCGCGTGCCAGGCGAGCCGGAAGGCCCAGGTCCGGACCGCGCTCTCCCGGCGGAAGCCGGGCAGCCCGCGCCAGAGGTCCTCGGCGAACTGGGAGAAGACGTCGTGCGCGTCGTCCTCGTCCCGCAGGACGGCGGTCAGGTAGCCGAGCACCTGCGGCCCGTAGCCGCGGAGCGCCTCCGTCGCGGCGCCGGAGACGTCGCCCTGGTCGAGGAGGGCGAGGATGCGGGGCTCGAGGTCCGACACCCCCTACCCATACCGCACCGGAGTGGCGCCCACGAGGGGCAGGAGCCCGGCCGCATCCTGGACGAAGCCCGCGGCCCCCCCGGCGGCGAGGGCGGCCATGGGCACGAAGCCCCAGGAGACGGGCACGAAGCGGACGCCGGCAGCCAGGGCCGTCGCGTGGTCGACGAGGCTGTCCCCCACGAGCACCGTCTCGGAGGGGAGCACGCCCACGCGCTGGCAGATGCCGAGCAGGCCGGATGGATCGGGCTTCCGGGCGGCGTCGTCCCCGCCGACGACCACGGCGAAGCGGGAGAGGACGCCGAGCCCGTCGAGGATCCTGCGGGCCATGGCCCCCGGCTTGTTCGTGTGGACGGCGAGGGGCACCCGGGCGCTCCCCAGCACGGCCGCGATGCCCGGGTAGAGCCGGGTGTGGTCGAGGAGGTGGCGGGCGTAGTGCTCGCGCCAGAGGGCGAGCGCCTGCTCGAGGAGGTGCTCCCGGGGGGCGATGGCCCGCGAGACGAGCGCCACCGCCCCGTCGCCCACGAAGCCGACGACCTCGTCGCGGGTCCGGGCCGGCAGGCCGAGCTCGGAAAGGGCGTGCGCCACCGCGAGGTAGAGGTCCTCGCGGGAGTCGACGAGCGTCCCGTCCAGGTCGAACACGGCGAGCTTCACGGCCCCATCCCCACCCATTCCGATCCGTCCACGTACACCTCGCGCTTCCAGATGGGCGCGTCCTTCTTGAGCCGCTCGATGACCTCCTCGCAGGCGCGAAAGGCCGGCGCCCGGTGCGGCGCGGAGGCGGCGATGACCACGGCCGCCTCGCCGGGGAGGAGCGCGCCCAGCCGGTGGACGACGGCCACGATCGCGCCGTGCGCCTCCCCGACCTCCCGCCCGATCTCCGCGAGCTTCCGCTCGGCCATGGGGCCGTAGGCCTCGTACTCGAGCCGAAGCACCCGCTTGCCGTGGCTCACGCCGCGGACGTCGCCGCGGAAGGTGACGAGGCCGCCCCGGTCCGGGCTGGCGACCGCGTCGACCACCTCGGCGAGGTCGAGCGGCCGGTCGACCACGCGGAACCGCCCCGAGCCGCCCGACACCGGAGGGATGACGGCCACCTCGGCCCCGTCGGGGACCGGGTCCTCGTCGCGGGCGAACTCCTGCTCCACGGCGAGCCGGCAGCGGGGGAGCACCCGGGCGAGCGCCGGATGGCGGGCGGCGAGGACCTCGCGGAGCGCGGCGACCGAGGCCGGAGCCTCGGGGAGCGTCTCGGAATCGGTCCCGGCGGCCTCCCGGGCGACGGCGAAGTAGAGGACGGTGACGGGCACGACGGGATCGTAACCCGCGCCGCGCCTCAACGCCGGAAGAGTCGCGGGAGATCCCCGAACAGCGTGACGCCGATGAGCAACCCGAACAGGGCGATGAACCCCACCGTGTGGATCACCGCCTCGGCCCGCTGGTTCACCGGCCGGCGGAAGACCATCTCGTAGGCCAGGAAGAGGAGCCGGCCCCCGTCGAGCGCCGGGAGCGGCAGGAAGTTGAAGATGGCGAGCATGATGGAGATGAGCCAGACCATCATGAGGAACGGGGCCACGCCGGCCCGCGCGCTCCGGGTCATCTCCTGCGCGATGCCGATGGGCCCCTGGAGCTCGGCCTTCTGCTTCCGCGTCACCACCTGGCCCAGGCCGCCCAGGATCTCGGCGGCCTTCTCGTTGGTTCGGCGGAATCCCATCGCCAGGGACTCGACCGGGCCGGCCCGGACGGCGCGCAGGTTCGGGGCGATCCCGGCCTTGCCGATGCCTCCCGAGTCGTCGGGGCGGAGCGTCACCTGGACGGGCGCCGTGCCTGGCGCGGCCCCGGCCCGCTCGACGCCGAGGACGAGGTCGCGGCCGGGATGCGACCGGACCGCCTGCACGAGGGCGGCCCAGTCCGCGATCGGGGCGCCGTCGGCGGTGACGACGCGGTCGCCCGC
>JBAVCR010000020.1:0-5703 GCA_049586815.1 Anaeromyxobacteraceae bacterium | reverse complement strand
CCTCGGCCCTCCCGGGAGGACGCCGTGGCGCTTGACCTCTCCGGCCTGGCCAGCCTGGGCGCCCCGCGGCAGCGGTCGGTCGCCCGGTTCCCCTGGCACGTCGCCTTCCTCGTGCTCGCCATCTCGGCGATCGGGCTGTGGAACCTGGCGTCGGCCTCGAAGAGCTCCCACCTCGACATCTGGATCACCCAGGCCACCTGGATGGGCGCGGGGGTCGTGCTCGCGCTCGCCGTCCTGCTCGTCGACTACCGCATCCTCCGGCAGGGGGCCTGGGTCCTCTACGGCGCCGTGATCGTCCTCCTCCTCTTCGTCCTCTGGAAGGGCAGGGTGATCATGGGGGCGCGGCGCTGGATCAGCCTCGGCCCGGTCGGCTTCCAGCCCTCCGAGGTCGCCAAGATCGCGGTCATCCTGGTGCTGGCCCGCTGGTTCTCCTCCGAGCGGGAGAGCGACCCGCGCAAGGGGCCTCGCGGCCTCGCCGGGCTGGCGATCCCCGGGTTGCTCGTGCTCGTCCCGGCGCTCCTCGTCCAGAAGCAGCCCGACCTCGGCACCTCGCTCATCATCGTCGCGGTGGGCGCCACGATGATCCTCTTCGCCGGCGTGCGCTGGAAGACGCTCGTCGTCCTCGGCACGGCGGTGGTCCTGGCCGGCGCCGCCGCCTGGCCGCACCTCAAGCCGTACCAGCGGAAGCGCGTCGAGACCTTCCTCGACCCGGAGGGCGACGTGCTCGGCGCGGGCTACCACGCCACCCAGTCGATGATCGCGGTGGGATCCGGGCAGGGGTTCGGGAAGGGCTGGGGGCAGGGGACCCAGACGCTCCTCTCGTTCCTGCCCGAGCAGCACACCGACTTCATCTTCTCGGTGTGGGCGGAGGAGCACGGCTTCGCCGGCACCCTGCTGCTCCTCGCCCTCTACTTCGCGCTCGTCGGGTCCGGCATCACCATCGCCATGAACGCCCGCGACCGCTTCGGCCAGTTCGTGGCCGTGGGGGCGACCGCGCTCGTCTTCTGGCACGCGTTCGTCAACATGGGGATGGTGACGGGCGTGCTCCCCGTCGTGGGGGTCACGCTCCCGCTCATGAGCTACGGAGGCACGTCCGTGCTCATCGTCTTCCTGGCCATGGCGATGCTCGCCAACGTCGGGACGAAGCGGTTCGCGAACTGAGCACGGGCGCCGCGGGCGCCGACCGGACTAGGCGGAGACCTTCTTCACGCTCTCGAGGAGCCGCGTGCGGTCCGCCCCGATCACGGTGTCGACCACCTTGCCGCCCTTGAAGACGAGCAGGGTCGGGATCGAGCGGACGTTGTACTTCTGGGCCACCGCCTGGTGGTGGTCGATGTCCATCTTTCCGACCTTGACCTTGCCCTTGAAGTCCTTGGCGATCTGCTCGACCACCGGCGCGATGGCCTTGCAGGGCCCGCACCACACGGCCCAGAAGTCCACCAGGACCGGAATGTCGCTCTTCAGCACCTCGTTCTCGAAGGTGCCGTCCTCCAGGGTCACGACGTCGATGGAAGCCATGGCGGCTTCCTAACTCCTCGGTCCGACGCTGGCAAGCGGCCACGAGGGCGTGCTAGGTTGCCCTTCCGACGCAAGCTCCCGAAACGACACCCGATCTCCTCATGGCTGGTGGACTCCTCTTCGTCTCGCAGACGCTCCTCGATGCCTGGGCCGACCAGGGGCGCATCGACCTCGACGGCACCTCCCTCGCGCTCCTCTCGGGCGAGGGGCAGGGGCGCCGCTACGCCCTCGAGCCCGCGGCCCGCTTCCTGCGGATCCTGGAGGGGGAGGACGCGCTCGGCCTGCTCGCCCGGGTGAAGACGGTGGCCCAGGTCCGCGAGCTCGGCGGCGAGGTGGTGGCCGACTCGGTCGTCGTGGGCGACGTCGCCTACCAGGTCGAGCCCGGCTACCTCGCGGAGGCGTCCGCCGTGGAGGCCGCCTCCCGCGCATCTCCCTCGGCCCGCGCCGGCGCCGCACCCGGCTCCCGCGGCCTCCCCGCCGACCTCGAGGATCGCCGCCGCGAGGCGGAGGCCCTGGCCCGGTTCCTCCTTGACAATCTTTCCTGACGGCTCCATCACGAGCCGTCTCGCCCGAACGCTCGACCGAGAAACTCGATGAGCCTCCAAGTGCTCCGCATCGCCGCCCTGTTCTACGCCGGGGCGGTCACGGCCTACGTCCTCTACTTCGCCCGCCCCCGCCACGCGACGCTGGCCACCGTGGGCCAGTGGCTGCTCGGCGCGGCGTTCGTGGTGCAGGCCGCCGCCATCGGGCTCGGCTGCAAGGAGTACGGCGGCGCCGAGTTCTTCGGGCTCCGGGGCGGCCTCGTGGTGATGACCTGGCTCGCCGCCGGCGCGTCCCTCGTCGTCCAGCGGCTCTACCGGATCCCCGCCGTCGGCGCCTTCGTCACCCCGCTCGTCCTCGTGGTGCTGCTCCCCACGCTCTTCCTCGTGAAGCCGGACTTCCCCGAGGTGCTGCCCGAGGAGGTGCGCCGCCCCATGCTCACCGTCCACATCGTGACGGCGCTGCTCGGGGTGTCGCTCTTCGCCATCGCCGCACTGGTTGCGGTCATGTACCTGCTCCAGGAGCGCGAGGTGAAGGGCAAGCGCTTCGGCGCGCTCTTCTCCCGGCTCCCCTCGCTCGCCGCCCTGGATCAGCTGAACCAGCGGCTCGTCCGCTTCGGCTTCGTGGTCTACACCCTGGCCCTCCTCACCGGCTCGGGAATGGCCAAGGTGGTCTGGAAGAGCGCCTGGCAGTGGGACCCGCAGCAGGTGAGCTCGCTCGTCATCTGGCTCCTCTACGGCGGCATGGTGCAGCTGCGCCACACCGGCTGGCACGGGCGGCGCTTCGCGCTCCTCACCATCGCCGCGTTCGCGCTGGTGCTCACCTCCATCACCGTGCTGAACGTCTCGCCCGAGGGATTCACCCGCCACTCCGGCGACTTCTCGGGGGCCCCGAAGTGAGCGCAGGCCGCGAGCTCCACCTGGTCGGGCTCTCGCACAAGAGCGCCCCGGTGGCCGTGCGCGAGAAGGTCGCGCTCGGGGGCGACGAGCTCAAGGACGCGCTGGCCGCGCTGGCCGCCCGGCCCGGCGTGGGCGAGGTGATGGTGGTCTCCACCTGCAACCGCGTGGAGTGCTACGTCTACGGCGAGGCGGTCGAGGAGGCCCGGCAGTTCTTCCTCTCCCGCACCGGCGACGCGGCGGCCCACCTCTACGCCCACAGCGGGCGCGACGCCGTCCGCCACCTCTTCCGGGTGGCGGCGAGCCTCGACTCCATGGTGGTGGGGGAGCCGCAGATCCTCGGGCAGGTGAAGGAGGCCTACGGCCTCGCCGCGTCGGTCACCACCGCCGGCGCCTTCGTCTCCCGCCTCTGCAACCGCGCCTTCGCGACCGCGAAGCGGGTCCGCAACGAGACCGAGATCGCCCGCGGCGCCGGGAGCGTCTCCCAGGTCGCCGTCGAGCTGGTCGAGAAGATCTTCGGCAACCTGAAGGGGCGGGCGGTCCTGCTCGTGGGCGCCGGCAAGATGGGGGCGCTGTCGGCCAAGGCGCTGCGGGAGCTGGGGGCCGACCGCATCCTCGTCACCAACCGGTCGCCGGAGCGGGCCCGGGCGCTGGCCCAGGGAATCGGCGGCGTGGCCGAGCCCTGGGAGGGGCTCACGAGCCTGCTCGCCCTCGCCGACGTCGTCATCGTCTCGACCGGCGCGCCGACCTACGTCGTCACCGCCGAGCTCGTCGACCACGTCATGAAGGCGCGGCGCGGCCGCTCCATCTGCTTCATCGACCTGGCGGTGCCCCGCAACGTCGACCCGGCCTGCGCGGGCCAGGACAACGTCTACGCCTACGACATCGACGACCTCCAGAAGGTCGTGGTCCAGACCCACGCCGCGCGCGCCGGGGAGGCCCTGCGCGCCGAGGCCATCGTGGAGGCCGAGGTGATGGCCTTCGCCCAGGAGCGGGAGACCCGGGCCGCGTTGCCGGTGCTCGCCGAGCTCCGGCGCAAGGCCGAGCAGATCGCCCGCGCCGAGGCCGAGCGCACCCTCGCCCACGTGGGCGGGAAGCTCGACGAGAAGGGGCGCCGCAGCGTGGAGGCCATGGCCCAGGCCATCGTCAACAAGCTCCTCCACGGACCGACCGCACGCCTCAAGGAGGCCGCCGCCTCCGGCGACAGCGACCTCCCCGGGGCCGCCGCCGAGCTGTTCGGCGTCGGCGACGCCGAGACCCCCACACCGCGCGGACGCCGGGAGACCGATCCCGACGCCGCCACGCATCCGGAGCCGCACCGATGACCGTCCGCATCGCCACCCGACGCAGCGCCCTCGCCATGTGGCAGGCCCGGCACGTCTCCGGCCTGCTCACCGCCCGGGAGCCCGGCCTCGAGGTCCAGCTGCTCGAGCTCATGACCCGCGGCGACCGCATCCTCGACGTGCCGCTCGCCGAGGTGGGGGGCAAGGGGCTCTTCGTGAAGGAGATCGAGGACGCGCTGCTCCGCCGCGACGCCCAGATCGCCGTCCACTCCATGAAGGACCTCCCCGCCGTGGAGCCGCCCGGGCTCGTCATCGCCGCCGTCCCCACCCGCGAGGACCCGCGCGACGCCCTGTGCTCGCACGGGAAGAAGCTCTCCGAGCTCCCCCGGGGGGCCAAGGTGGGCACCGCCAGCCTGCGCCGCGCGGCCCAGCTCCAGGCGCTCCGGCCCGACCTGCGCATCGAGACCATCCGCGGCAACGTGGCCACGCGACTCCGCAAGATCGACGAGGGGTTCGACGCCGTGGTGCTGGCCTACGCCGGCCTGCGGCGGCTCGGGCTCGCCGACAAGGTGGTCCAGGTCTTCTCCACCGAGGAGATGCTCCCGGCCGTGGCCCAGGGCGCACTCGCCATCGAGGCGCGCGCCGACGACGCCGAGACCCTGCGCCGCCTGGCCCCGCTCGAGGATCCGGTCACCCGCATCCAGATCGAGGCCGAGCGCGGCTTCCTCCGCAGGCTGCAGGGCGGCTGCCAGGTGCCCATCGCCGGCCACGCCGAGGTGAAGGGGGACCACGTGAAGCTGCGCGGCCTCGTCGCCAACCTGGACGGCACGGTCATCATCCGCGGGGAGCGCTCCGGCCCGGCGACCGAGGCGGCCCGCATCGGCGAGGGGCTCGCCGACGAGCTCATCGGCCGCGGCGCCGGCGAGATCCTCGCCGCCATCGAGAAGGGCCCCGGGCTCACGGCGCCACGCAGGTGACCGCGACCCCTCCCAGGCTCGACGGCCGCCGCGTGGCGGTGACCCGCGGGAGAAGCGGGGAGGACGGCCTCACCGCGCGCCTGCGGGAGCTGGGGGCCGAGGTGATGGACGTGCCGGCCATCGCGGTGGCCGCGCCCGACTCCTGGGACGAGCTCGACCGGGCCCTCGCCGAGCTGGAGCAGTTCGACTGGATCGCCTTCGCGAGCTCCACCGCGGTCGACGCCACGCTCTCCCGCATCGTCGCCCTCGGCCATCCGCCGCCGCCCATGGGAACGCGGCTCGCCGCGGTCGGCAAGGCCACCGCCCAGCGGCTGCAGGAGCGGCTCCGGGCTCCCGACCTCGTCCCCGACCACGCCACGGGCGCGGCACTCGCCGAGGCCATGGCGCCGTCCATGCGGGGGAGGAGGGTGCTCGTGCCCCGCGCCGCCGAGGGGCGGGCCGAGCTCCTGGAGGGGCTCGTCGCCGCCGGGGCCGACGTGACCGCCGTGC
>JBAVCR010000019.1:0-2726 GCA_049586815.1 Anaeromyxobacteraceae bacterium | reverse complement strand
TCCGGGTACCGGCGACGTCCGCCAGCTCCTTGACGCGTACGGCCGCCAGGGAGGGTGCCGCCCATCCGGCGGCGAGGGCGAGCGCCAGAGCCCGGGCGGCGACGTGGGGTCTGCGGTGGCGATGGTGATTCATGGGGCCCACCTAGAACGGCCAGATCCAGCCCAGGTAACGGGAGAGCCAGCCCTGCTTCTGGTTGTCGGTGATCACGCCACGCCCGGTGAACTCGATCTCGGCGTCGGCCACCTTCGAGCTGCGGACGCTGTTGTCCTGCTCGATGTCGATGGGCCGGACCACCCCCGAGATGTAGAAGTGCTGCTCCTCGTTGTTCACGAGGACCACCCGGTGCCCCTCGACGAAGAGGTTGCCGTTGGGCAGCACCTTGCGCACCAGGGCCGGGACGGTGGCGACGAGCTGCTCGGTGCGGCCCGTCGTGCCCTTGGCGGCCAGGGCCGAGTCCATGCCGCCGGCCAGCTTGAAGTCGATCATCGGATCGGCCTTCATGGCCGCGTAGGCCGTCGCGGCCATGCTGCTCGAGCGGGAGATGTCGGTGTTGGCTCCGTGGGTGGCGTCGGCGACCTCCTCGATCTTGATGACCACGAGGTCGTTCTCGCGCAGCGCCCGCGCGTCGGCGAAGAGCAGCGTCGGGGCCCGACCCGGCCACAGGCTGCCCGCCGACGCGGGTGTCGTGGCTTCGGCCGGAGCCGGTGCCTCGTAGTCGCGCTTCTTCGGCTCGTAGGTGCCGATGTGGGTCGTACCGCAGGCCGCGATCACGAGGAGGATCGCGCCGAGAGGGGCCGGGCGGAGGTGGCTGGTCCTCATGTGGACTCCACGTGGATGCGGCCGTCCTGCCAGGTCCCCTCCACGCGCTTGCCGGAAGGCATCTGCGCGCAGGCCCGCCCGCGGGCGCAGGGCACGGCGCGCCCGACCTGCTCGACGCGGATCGCGCCCAGGCGAAGCGACACGGTCACGTCCTGCCCCAGGACCGGTCCGACCCGCAGGTCGCGCTCTTCCAGGACCTGGCCCGCGGCGATGGCTCGGGCGGCGACGGCGTCGGCCGGGAGGGGGAAGACCGGCGATTGCCCGGTCCGCATCTCCCGTTCCTGCCGGGTGACGGCGCCCGCGAGCGGGGTACCTGCGGGAAGCGCACGGCTGGCGACGAGTGCGGGCGCGAGGAGCCGGGCCATGACCCAGCCCCACCCGCTGCAGCGCCCGCCGTCCGGGAGCGAACCGAGGAGGCGGACCGGGATCCTGCCGGACGTGGTCAGCGGGCCGGACAGCTCGGCCCCGGTCACGGTGCAGTCCTTCGCGAGCTCCGGCCGGAAGTCCGATGCCTCCACGCGGGCCCCGGGGAGGTGAACGGCCCGCGCGAGCGCCTCGACGACCGGCGTGGGGGCGCCCGCCGTGGCGACTCCCGGGATGGCCAGGAGGAGCCCGAGGGCAGCGGCTCGTGGTGCGCTCAGGATCGTCATCGGATGTTGGTGAGGCGCTGGAGCATCTGGTCGGCCGACTGGATGACCTTGGAGTTGAGCTCGTATGCGCGCTGGGTGGCGATCATGTCGATCATCTCCTCGACGGCCTTCACGTTGGCCCCCTCCAGGTACCCCTGGAGCAGCGCGCCCGATCCCTGGAGGCCGGGTTTCGCCGCCTGGGGCGTGCCCGACGCCGTGGTCTCGGCGAAGAGGTTGCCCCCGAGCGCCTCCAGACCGCCCGGGTTCGGGAAGAGGTGCAATTCGATAGAGCCCACCTCGGTGGCGTCGGTCTTTCCGGCCACCGTGGCCCAGACCGTGCCGTCGGGCTTGATGGAGATGCTCGTCGTCTCGGGGGGGAAGTGGATTCCGGGCTCCACGAGCTCCCCGTGCTGGGTCACGAGCCGTCCCGTCGCGTCCACGCGGAAGTTCCCGGCCCGGGTGTAGGCGAGGCTGCCGCTCGGCCGCTGGATCTGGAAGAAGCCGGTTCCCTCGATGGCGACGTCGAGCGAGTTGCCGGTCGCCACCATGTCACCCTGCGAGAAGGACCGCGTGGTCGCGCCCGTCCGGACGCCCATGCCCACCTGGAACGGGGAGGGGGACCCCCCGCCGTTCGCGCCCGGGGCGCCGGCGCCGCGGAGGGTCTCGGAAAGGAGGTCCTCGAACTCCGGTCGTGCCTTCTTGAAGCCCGTCGTGCTGACGTTGGCCAGGTTGTTCGAGATGACGTCCATGCGGAGCTGCTGGGCTTCCATCCCGGTGGCGGCGGTGAAGAGCGAGCGAAGCATCGTCTGGGTCCTTTCCGGCTATCGGGTGCGGCCCAGCTCGGCGGCGCGCTGGTCCAGCGAACGGTAGGTCTGGATGGCCTGCATCGACGCGTCGAACGAGCGCTGCGCGCTGATCATCAGGACCGTGGTCTCGAGAGGAGACGCGTTGCCGAGCTCGATCTCCCCGACCCGCAGCGTGGCTTCCGGGAAGTCCGCGGCGCTCCCGCCGGGGCCAGGCCGCAGCAGGGCCGGGCCTGCCCGGTCCACGCCGCCGGAGAGGCGATAGGTGGCGAGCTCTCCCAGCACGACCTCGGCGACCTTCCCGGTCTCGTCGCCTCCGGGCAGCACGGCGCGAACCGTCCCGTCGGTCAGGATTTCCGGGATGTACCCGCTCGGAACCACGATGGCCTGCCCGCCCCGATCGAGGACCGGGTGCTCCCCGATCACCAGGCGCCGGGACGCGTCGAGGGTGATGTGTCCGTCGCGGGTGAAGCT
>JBAVCR010000018.1:0-2991 GCA_049586815.1 Anaeromyxobacteraceae bacterium | reverse complement strand
TGGCGACGGCGTCGGGGACGACGGCGTTCAGGATGAAGGCGCCCTCCAGCGAGAGGGCGAGGGCGACGAGGGCGACGGGCTTCCACATGGCGGACCTCCGGGACTCCCCGACCTACGGGGACCCGGCCCGCCTATTTCACCGGGGCCGCACGGGGCGCCGCCGGTCACCCCCCGCGCAGGTCGAGCTCGAGGGCCTGGCGCTGCTCCGGGGTGAGCTCCACCTCGGCGGTGAACCGGGGATGCTCGGCGCCGATCGCCACCGGCACTTCACCCCCGGTGTCGAACTTGAGGTACTGCACGGAGGAGAGCCGCTCCTCGCCCACCTGGCGCGGGTCGAAGGTGGCCTTCACCTTGCGTCCGGTCGGGGTCCGGACGTAGAGGGTCCCCGGCAGCCCCATCCACTCGCGGAGCTTCACGGCCCGCTCGGCGGCGTCGTCGATCTCGATGAGCAGGGCGGCGCCCAGCTCGCCCGGCCGGCCGAGCAGCTCGTTGTAGGTCTCGAGCTCGTGGGCGATGTCCTCCTCCCGGACCATGCGCTCCGCCCGCACCATCTCCTGCACCTGGTAGCGGACGGTGTCGCGGTTCTCGAAGAGGAAGGTGAGCGCGTCCCCGAGGTGCACGCGGCGGGGCGCCTTCACCTTCATCAGCTCGGCGCGGATGTCGGGGCGGGCCTTCTCGTAGGCGGTGAGGTCGAGGATCTCCTGGCGGCTGACGGGTCTCACGGGCTTCCTCCTCCGCTCCCCGGACCGAAGCCGTTCTCCCGGTACGCCCGGGCCAGCACGGTCATGGGGTGGAGCGGCTTGTTGCCGGCGAACTGCTGGAACTGGACGGCGGCCAGCGGGCAGTCGGTGCACCACACCTTCGCCTCCGCCGCCTTCATCTCGTCGAACGCCTTCTGGCCGATGCGTCCCGAGGCCTCGTGCCCCTCCACGGTCATCGCGTAGGTGCCGTCGTGGCCGCAACACTCCATCACCGTGGCGGCGATCTCGACGCCGGGGACGCGGCGCAGGAGGTCGCGCCCCTTGAAGCCCACCGCCTGGGCGCGCAGGTGGCAGGGCGCGTGGTAGGCCACGCGGCCCGCCGGCGGGGTGCTCTTGAAGTCGGTGCTGAAGCGGGGCTCGTTCCGGATCGACCAGAGGTACTCGGAGACGTCCATCACCGCGGGGGCGAGCTTCTCGGCGCGCTCCCGGTCGACCCCCTCGAGCAGGTGCGGCCACTCGCGCCGCATCATCATGGAGCAGGTGGGGTTCACCACGAGCACCTTGGCCCCGCGCTCCACGTGGGGCAGGAGCAGGTCGAGGTCGTCGTGGGCCTGGCGCCGCAGCTGGTCCAGGTCGCCGTGCTCCCAGGCCGGCATGCCGCAGCAGCGCAGCCCCTTCACCACCCGGACGTCGACGCCGTTCTTCTTCAGCACCTCGAGCGTGTCCCGGCCCAGGCTGGTGTCGTTGTTCTGCACGAAGCAGGTCTGGAAGAGGACCGCCTCCCCGCCCTCCCCCGGCTTCACCCAGCCGGCCCCCTCGGCCCAGGTGTCGAAGGCCGTGGTGGCGAAGTCGGGCAGGGCGGCGCGCCGGTCGACGCCGAGCACCTTCTCCATGGCCCAGCGGGCCGGCGCCACCTTGTTCATGGCGTTCGCGAGGCCGAGCGACAGCCGCGCCATCTTCCCGGCCTTGTCGGGGTCGCCGAGGAAGCGCTCCCGCAGCGTGGGCGTGCCGCCGCGGGCCTTGAACTCCTGGGCGTCGTAGCGGTGGACCAGCGCCGGGAAGTCGAGCTGGTAGGGGTGGGCGTCGCGCGGGGTGTAGGGGCACTGCACCTCGCAGAGCTTGCACTGGAAGCAGTCGTCCATCACCGCCTCGATCTCGGGGGCGGTGAGCGCGTGCACGTCGTGGTCCCGCTCGTCGAGGAGCTTGAAGAGGCGCGGGAAGCTGTCGCAGAACTTGAAGCACATGCGGCAGCCGTTGCAGATGTCGAAGGCCCGCAGCACCTCGCCCTTCAGGGCGGCCGGGTCCCAGTAGACGGGCTGGCTCGGGTCGTAGGAGAGCCCGGGGGTGGGATCGTAGCTGACCTTCTTTCCGGCCTCGGACATGGCGGTCCCTCCACGAGGCGCGGCCCGACCCCGGCAGGAGCCGGGCCGCGGCGGTTCCCACGGCCCCTGGTTCACCCAGGGTGATTCATCTACTTGATGCTGTCGAGCATCTTGGTGAACTTGCCGGCGTGCGACTTCTCGGCCTTGGCGAGGGTCTCGAACCAGTCGGCGACCTGGGTGAAGCCCTCGTCCCGCGCGGTCTTGGCGAAGCCCGGGTACATGTCGGTGTACTCGTGGGTCTCGCCGGCCACGGCGCTCTTCAAGTTCGCCACCGAGTCGCCGATGGGCAGGTCGGTGGCCGGGTCGCCCACCACCTTGAGGTAGTCGAGGTGGCCGAAGGCGTGGCCGGTCTCGCCCTCCGCGGTCTCGCGGAAGTTGCCGGCGACCTCCGGGTAGCCCTCCACGTCGGCGACCTTGGCGAAGTACAGGTAGCGGCGGTTCGCCTGCGACTCCCCGGCGAAGGCGGCCTTCAGGTTTCCGTGGGTCTTGCTTCCCTTCAGCTGTGCCATGTCGAGCTCTCCTTGGTTCGTGCGTCGGACGGTGGGACGGGGACGTGATCCCTGTTATCCCCGCGGGGGAATTCCGGCTCGGGCCATTCGGGTCGGTGACCGCCCGGCCGGGGGGATGGATGTCCCCCGAGACCCCGGGGCGCAACACATCGTCGCTATCAGTTCGATAGCCTGGCCCTATGACTCGGGCCGGACCGCCCGGCGCATGCGCGCCGCCAGCTCGCCGAGCGCCCGGGCCTCGCCGGCCACCTCGCGGGTCGAGGCGGAGGTCCGCTCGTAGGCGAGGAAGATGCCGTTCATGGCCTCGCGCAGCGCCTCGACCCCGGCGTCCTGCTGCTGGGCCACCGCCGCGATCTCCCGACCCGACGCGGCCGAGGTGGCGAGGGCCCGGGCCAGCTC
>JBAVCR010000017.1:0-2372 GCA_049586815.1 Anaeromyxobacteraceae bacterium | reverse complement strand
CCGCCGTTCGCCACCGAGGGGGCCCCGGCGAGCGTCGGGCAGCCGCTCGGGCAGTCGGGCCAGCCGGGCGGGCACGCGGCGTCGGCGACGGCCACCTCGCCGAGGAAGCTCCCGGTGTACATGTTGCCGAGCACCTGCATCTGGCCGCCGACGCTCACGTCGCCCGAGGCGTCGGGATCGACGACGAGGAGGCTGCCGCCGCTCCCCTCGTCGTACCGCAGGTCGAAGTTGGAGTTGGCGACGAGCAGCTGCGTCCCGCCGTACGGCTGGCTCGTGCTGGGCGGGACCTGTCGCACCGCCAGCCCGACCGGGAAGTAGAGGATGCTCGTCGGGGGCTGGACGACCGGGAACGTGTCCCGGCAGCCAGCGGCCGCCAGGAAGGCGAGAAGCGCGACAATCTTTGAGATTCTGGTCACCGGGACCGCGAAACCTAAGCCCCCGGTCCCCCCAGGGTCAAGGGGAAACCGGGACGCCGGCGCCGCCCTTCGCCGCGCCCGCGGAGGGGGGCAGCTCGGCCTGGATCTTCCGGAAGTCGGCGACGTCGGCGAAGAGGTCGGCGACCCGCTTCATGAGCCCGAGCCGGTTCCCGCGGACCGCGGGGTCCTCGGCCATGACCAGCACCTCGTCGAAGAACCGGTCGACGGCCGGCTTCAGCGAGGCCACGGCCCGCAGGACCGTGGCGTAGTCGCGCGCGCGCCGCGCCTCGGTCACCTCTCCCTCGACCCGCTCGACGTGGTCGAGGAGCGAGGTCTCGGCGCCGCCCTGGAGGAGCGCGCGGTCGACGGCGGCGCCCGTCCCCTCCCCGGCCTTCTCCCGGATGTTGGCGACGCGCTTGAAGGCCACGGCGAGCGGGACGAAGTCGGGGCGCACCTTGATGCTGGCGAGCGCCTCGAGCCGGTGGCGCGCGTCGAGCACGTCGTCGAACCCGGCGGCGAGCACGGCGTCGACGAGATCGCCGTCGAACCCGTCGACGAGGAGGGAGCGGAGCCTTCCCCGGAGGAAGTCCTGGACCTGGGAGGCGACCACGGCGCGGTCGGCTGCGAGCCTCACCCCGGCGAGGGCGTCGAGCGTGCGCTCCACGGCGGCGGCGAGCGAGAGGTGCCAGCCGCGCGACTGCACGATGCGCAGGATGCCGATGGCGGCGCGACGCAGGCCGTACGGATCGGCGGCGCCGGTGGCCTTCTCCCCCACCCCGATGATTCCCACGAGCTGGTGGAGCCGGTCGGCCACGCCCACCAGCGCGCCCAGGTCGGCGCGCGGCATCTCCTCGGAGGCGCCCACCGGCCTGTAGTGGTCCTCGATGGCGTCGGCGACGGCGGGGCGGAGCCCCTCGATGCGCGCGTAGTGGGCGCCCATCGTGCCCTGCAGCTCGGGGAACTCGCCCACCATGCCGGTGGTGAGGTCGGTCTTGCAGAGCCGCGCCACCTCCAGCACCTCGGAGACGAGCTCCTCCTTGCCGAGGGCCCGCGCCAGCTCGCTCGCCACGGCGCCGATGCGGTGCACGCGGTCGAGCTCGCTTCCGAGGCGGGCCTGGTAGGTGCGGCGCCCCAGGTCCTCGATGCGGTCGGAGAGCCGCCGCTTCCGGTCCTCCTCGAAGAAGAACCGCGCGTCGGCGAGCCGGGCGCGCAGCACGCGCTCGTAGCCGTGGCGGGCCACGGCGCGGTCCCGCACCGGCGTCCCGGAGACGGCGACGAACCGGTTCTGCAGCCGGCCCCGGTCGTCCACCACCGCGAAGTAGCGCTGGTGGTTCCGCATCTCGGAGATGACGACCTCCGGGGGCAGCTCCAGGTTCGACTTCTCGAAGGAGCCGGCCACGCCGGTGGGATGCTCCACGAGCCAGGTCACCTGCTCCACGAGCGCCGGGTCGGGGCGCAGGACCCCGCCGGCCTTGCGCGCGGCCTGGGAGAGCTCCTTCTCCACCGCGGCGCGACGGGCCTCGGGATCGACGACCACCGAGGCCTTGCCGAGCTTCGCGAGGTAGTCCTCCGGCTTCCCGGTGAGCGGGATGGCCCGCGGCGCGAGGAACCGGTGGCCGAACGTGGTGCGACCGCTCTTCACCCCGCCGTGGCGCACCGCGAGGGGCTTCCCTCCCAGGAGCGCCACCATCCAGCGCACCGGGCGGGCGAAGGTCACGTCGTCGTATCCGGTTCGCATCGCCTTGCGGAAGCGGAGACCCGTCACGAGGCGCTCCAGGATGGCGGGGACCACCTGCTCGGCCTTCCGCCCCTTCTCCACCCGGGTGACGGCGAGGCGCAGCCCCTTGGGCGTCTCGACCCGCTCCAGCGCCGCCACCTCGACCCCCTGGCTCCGGGCGAAGCCGGCCGCCGCCGGGGTGGGCTTGCCGGCCGCGTCGAAGGCCTGCGCCACGGGAG
>JBAVCR010000016.1:0-2389 GCA_049586815.1 Anaeromyxobacteraceae bacterium | reverse complement strand
GGAGGAGGAGGCGGGGCGGGAGGCGGCGCCGGCGCCGGGGGTTCCGGGGCGGCCCGCGCCGTGCGGGACTCCTCCTGGGGCAGGCGCGCGTCGTACTGCGCCCGGGACGACGGGTCGAGGAGGACCTCGTACGCCTCGTCGATCCGCCGGGCGAGCACCTCGGCCACCTCGGGCGTGAGCAGGGTGTAGGCGGCGAGCGAGCCCGGGCCGTAGAGCACCCGCGCGCGGTCCCATGCCCTCTCGATCTCCTCGGGCGTCGCCGACGGCGAGACCTCGAGGAGCTCGTAGAAGTTCTGTTCGAGGACCCGCTTCACGATCAGTCCCGGAGCTCGACGTTCCAGTAGGCCGCGTCGACCAGCCCGAGGAACGGCATCCACTGGCGGTACAGGGCGCGGCGCGCCGCCGCCCGGAACACCGCCGTCCACTGGGGCCGTGCCGGCGCGCGCAGGAGGCGGAGACCGGCCTCCTCGGGGGTCCGCCCCCCCTTGCGCAGGTTGCAGGCGACGCAGCTGCACACGACGTTCTCCCAGCTCGTGGAGCCGCCGCGGGAGCGGGGCACGACGTGGTCGAGGTTCAGCTCGGAGCGGGGCAGGCGCCGGCCGCAGTACTGGCAGGTGCTCCCGTCCCGCGCGTAGACGTTGAGGCGGGAGAACCGCACCCGGTGGCGCGGAAGGTGGGCGTGGGCCACGAGCACCACCACCCGCGGGATCCGGATGGCCCGGGTCGGGGTGTGGATGGCCTCCTCCTGGGCCGCCACCGCCAGGGCGGCCCAGCTCTCGAAGTCGAGGAGGCGGTACTCCTCGTCGATGGCCCGGGCCACGCCCTGGTAGAGGAGCGACACCGCCCGGCGAACGGACGTCACGTGAACGGGCTGGTAGACCCGGTTCAGCACGAGGACCGAGGTGTCGAGCATCACCGGAATACCTATCACGGGATCCCCCCCGGCGCCCGGGCGGGATGCGGCCGTCAGGGAGGCGCCGGCGGCAGCGGTTGCACCAGCCGTACGGGTTTCTCCCCGGCGCGACCGTAGAGCATCCGGTAGGCGGCGTAGCTGCGCAGCACCCGCTTCACGTAGCCCCGGGTCTCCTGGATGGGGATCTCCTCCACGAACTCGTCGAGCGGGAGCGTCCCCCGGTTCCGCCACCAGGCCCGGGCGTTGCCCTCCCCCGCGTTGTAGGCGGCGAGCGCGAGGGGAGCGGAGCCGCCGAAGCGGGCGAGGAGGTCGCCCAGGTAGCTCGCGCCCAGCCGGATGTTGAGCCTCGGATCGGTGAGGTCGTGGGCCGAGGGCGGCGGCAGGGACAGCCTCCGGGCGGTCTGTCCCGCCGTGCGGACCATGAGCTGGGTGAGCCCGACGGCGCCCGCCGAGGAGACCACCGCGGGGTCGAGCGCGCTCTCCTCGCGCATGAGCGCCTGGAGCAGGTCGGGCGGCACGCCGGCAGGCGGGGCGTACTTCACCACCTCGTCGCGCCAGGCCGGGGGATAGGCCATCTGCCAGGCCCGGAGCCCCATCCCGGCGGGAGGCTCCCGCAGGATCTGCCGCCCCTGGGATCGCAGCAGGCGGTGGGAGGCCTTGGCGTCCCCGGCCCGGTCGAGGAGCTCGGCGAGCAGGAGGAGCGGCTCGGGGTGCTCCGCGGCCCCGGCGAGGACCTTCCGGTCGACGGCGGCGAGCTCCTCCGCCGCCTCCCGGTCCATGCCCAGCCGGAGGAGCTGGAGGGCGGCGCGGAAATGGGGGTCGGCGGCGAGCGGGCCGGACCGGTAGCGGAACCCCTTCCGGCTCTCGGTGACCGGGCGCGGGTCCGGGGCCTTCTTCCCGGTCTCCGCGAGGCGCGCCCGGGCGAGGAGCCCGTAGTAGTCGCCCGGGTAGATCCGCGCCACCTCCGACCAGGCCTCGCGGGCCCGCTCCCGATCGCCCCTGGCGTTGCGCTCCTGCAGCACGCGCCCGCGCCAGTACACCGCGCGGGCGTGCTCGTAGGGATCGCTCCCGTGGTAGAGGGCCTCGAGCCGGGAGAAGGCGGCCACGGCCTCGTCGACGTCGCCCTGCCGACGCGCCAGCCAGGCCCCGCGGAAGATGGCGTCGGCCCGGTAGTCGCCGTCCGGGTAGCGCTCCGCCAGCTCGTCGAGGAGCTTGCGTGCCTCGCGGACGCTCCCCTCCCGGACGAGGAGGTCGGCGGCGAAGTAGAGGGCGTCGTCCGACTGCGCGTGGTCCGGGTACTCCCGGGCGAACCGGCGGTAGGACTCGATCCCCGCGGCGTTGCTCACGTTGGCCCGCGCCACCGAGAGCAGGTAGAGCGCCCGCGGCCGAAGCGCCGGATCCGTGCAGTTCTCCACCACCGGGGTGAGCTCGTCGGCGGAGGCGGCGTACTGCCGCAGCTTGCGGAGGGCCTTCCCC
>JBAVCR010000015.1:0-2988 GCA_049586815.1 Anaeromyxobacteraceae bacterium | reverse complement strand
CCCCGCGGAGAACCGGGGGCTGTTCGCCCAGGTGGTCGAATGGGGCGGCGGGCTCCTCGCCGAGTGCGAGGACGGCCTCCGGCCCTGGCGCTGGAGCTTCCCGCGGCGCAACCGGATCGTCGCAGCGATCGGGGAGGCGACGGTGGTGGTGAGGGCGGGCGCCCGGAGCGGCGCGCTCCTCACGGCGGCGGAGGCGGTGCGGATGGGCCAGCGGGTCTTCGTGGCCGCGGGCGTCGAGGGCGGGGACGGGGAAGGGCTCCGGCGGCTCGCCGCGGCGGGTGCGCTGGAGTTCGAGACCGTGGAGGGGCTCCTCGGGAGCCTCGGGTTCGTGGCCGCAGAGGCCGTGGCGGCCCTCCCGGCCGAGGTCGAGCCGGGCGGAAGGATGCAGGGGCTCTGGGGTGCGCTCGGCGCGGATCCCCGGGGAACCGACGAGGTGGCGCGCCGGGCCGGGATCGACCCGGGAGCGGCGCTTTCGGGACTGGCGGAGCTCGAGCTCATCGGGCTCGTGGAGCGAAGGCCGGGCAGGGGATTCGTCCGGCGGTCGCTGGGCGCAAGAGGAGAATGATGGCGACGGCAGCGAAGGCAGGCAGCACCGAGAAGGCGCCCCGCGGCGCCAAGGCGGCGAAGGCGCCCGCGAAGGCGTCGGCCAAGGTGTCGGCCAGGGCTCCGGCGAAGGATGCCGCGAAGGAGGCCGTGAAGGCCCCCGCGAAGGGCCGGTCGCGCGCCGCCAAGGGCACGCTCGTGGTCGTCGAGTCGCCGGCCAAGGCGAAGACCATCAAGAAGTACCTGGGGCGCTCCTACGACGTGCTCGCGTCGGTGGGCCACATCATGGACCTGCCCAAGTCGAAGCTGGGGGTCGACGTCGACCACGGCTTCGAGCCGCAGTACGTGGTCATCCGCGACAAGAACAAGGTGGTCTCCGACATCAAGAAGGCGGCCCGCGGCGCCGAGCGGATCCTGCTCGCGACCGACCCCGACCGCGAGGGCGAGGCCATCGCCTGGCACCTCTCCATGGAGCTCGGCGCGCCCGGCGGGGACGACCGCATCCAGCGCGTCCTCTTCAACGAGATCACGAAGGGGGCGATCCTCGCCGCCATCGAGAAGCCCGGGACGCTCGACCGGAAGAAGTACGACAGCCAGCAGGCCCGGCGCATCCTCGACCGCCTGGTCGGCTACCAGATCAGCCCCATCCTCTGGAAGAAGGTCCGGCGCGGCCTCTCGGCGGGCCGGGTGCAGTCGGTCGCCGTGCGGCTCGTCGTCGACCGGGAGCGGGAGATCGAGGCCTTCGTCAAGGTCGAGTACTGGACGCTCGACGCCGACCTGGCGGCCGCGCTCCCTCCCGAGTTCCGCGCCCGCCTCCTCAAGGTGGACGGCCAGAAGGCCGAGATCGCCGACGGCGACACCGCGCGCGGCCTCGCCGCCGAGGTCGAGAAGGCGCGCTTCACCGTGGCCGCGGTCGACCGGAAGGAGCGCAGGCGCAACCCGCCGCCGCCCTTCACCACCGCGAAGCTGCAGCAGGAGGCGGCCAACCGGCTCGGCTTCAGCGCCAAGAAGACGATGACGCTCGCCCAGCGGCTCTACGAGGGCGTCGACCTCGGCGAGGACGGCACCACCGGTCTCATCACCTACATGCGCACCGACTCGGTGCGCCTCGCACCGGAGGCGATCGAGGCGGTCCGCGCCCACGTCGCCGAGCGCTACGGGAAGGACCACCTCCCCGAGACGCCCAACGTCTACAAGACGAAGCAGAAGCAGGCCCAGGAGGCCCACGAGGCGGTGCGCCCGACCTCCACCGCGTTCCCGCCGGAGAAGGTGGCCGTCCACCTCGACGCGCAGGGCGAGCGGGACATGAGCCGCCTCTACGAGCTCATCTGGAACCGCTTCGTGGCGAGCCAGATGGTGCCCGCGGTCTACGACCAGACCGCGGTCGACGTGGCGGCCGGCCGCGTCACCTTCCGCGCCACCGGGTCGGTCCTCAAGTTCCCCGGATACCTGGCCGTCTACGGCGCGCAGCGGCCGGAGGACGAGGCCGGCGCCGAGCCGGAGAAGGAGGTCGAGGAGGGCGGGCGCGACAAGGCCGAGGACCGCTCCCTGCCGCCCCTCGAGGTCGGCCAGGACCTGCGGCTCGTCCGGCTCCTCCCCGAGCAGCACTTCACCCAGCCGCCGCCCCGGTTCAACGAGTCCTCCCTCATCAAGGAGCTCGAGGAGAAGGGCATCGGCCGTCCCTCCACCTACGCGAGCATCCTCTCCACCATCCAGGACAAGGGCTACGTGGAGAAGCTGGAGCGGAGCTTCAAGCCCACCCACCTCGGGCTCGTCGTCACCGACGAGCTCGTGAAGGCCTTCCCGTCCGAGCTCGACGTGGCCTTCACCGCCGGCATGGAGGAGCGGCTCGACGAGGTGGAGGAGGGGTCCACCGGCTGGCAGGCCGTGCTCTCCGAGTTCTGGGACCGCTTCAAGGTCGACCTCGAGAAGGCCGGCGAGATGATGCGGGACGTGAAGGCGCAGCAGCAGCCCACCGACGTCCCCTGCGAGAAGTGCGGCAAGCTCATGGTGATCAAGTGGGGCCGGAACGGCGAGTTCCTGGCCTGCCCGGGCTACCCCGAGTGCCGGAACACCATGAACTTCCGCCGCGAGGGGGACCAGGTCGTCCCGATGAAGGAGGAGGAGGTCCCCACCGACGAGAAGTGCCCCGAGTGCGCGGCGCCCATGGTGCTGAAGCGCGGCCGGTTCGGACGCTTCTTCGCCTGCACCCGCTACCCGGAGTGCAAGGGGACGAAGTCGGTGCCGCTCGGCGTGCCCTGCCCCAAGTGCGCGAGCGACCTCTCCGAGCGCCGCTCCCGCCGGGGCAAGACGTTCTACGGCTGCACCGCGTACCCCAAGTGCGACTTCGTCTCCTGGGACAAGCCGCGCGCCGAGAAGTGCCCGCTCTGCGAGAACCCCTGGCTCGTCGAGAAGTTCTCGAAGCGGGACGGCGCGGTGGTGGCC
>JBAVCR010000014.1:0-1663 GCA_049586815.1 Anaeromyxobacteraceae bacterium | reverse complement strand
GCCGTGGCCGGGCTCTCCGCCGGCGCCTGGCTGCTCCTGCGCGACGACGGGCCGCGCCCGCCCGAGGACACCGTCGTGCAGCGGCCGGCGGACCTGCCTCCCCGGGAGCTCACCGCGACCGAGATCGCCGATCCGGCCGAGGCGCGGCGCGCGGCCGAGCGGGAGGAGGCGCGGAGCCGCTACGCCTCGCTGCGCACCTCGTTCGGCGACGGCAACCCGCCGTCGCCCGCCACCCTGGCGCGCCTCGCACCGGTGCTCCGGAGGATCTGGCCCGCGGGCACGCTTCCCGTCACCGCGGCCTGCACCGGCCAGCTCTGCCGGGTGGACGCCGGGGCGCCCGCTACGGCCTGGCAGGCGCAGCTCACGAGCAACCCCGCGATCGACGAGCTGGCCGAGCGGGTGGCGGTCGATCCCGACGGCGCCGCATCGGCGGCGTACCTCGTGCTCCTCCCTGCCGCCGCCGCGGCGGGTGGATCGGTCCTCGACGCCGTGGAGGACGAGTTCCGCCGCTCCACCGAGATCCGGGAGTGCCTCTCCCGCGCCGGCGCCACCGGCAGCATCGAGTACGTGGTGGCGGTGGACGCCACGGGCTACAGCTACCGGTCGCAGGCCGACCTCCCCGGCGCGGTGATCGACTGCGCCGACCGGGTCCTCGGCGAGATCCTCGATCGCCACCCGCCGCCGCGGGTCGTCCAGCCGGCCAGCCGTACCCTGGCGCTGCGTCGATGACCATGACGCCCGCCTCCCCGACCGCGACGCCGCGCCCCGGGCTCCTCCCCGCGCTCGCCTTCCTCGCGCTGCTCCTCGCCGGCGCGCCGGCCCGCGCCCTCGACCTCACGCCCTCGGAGCAGGCCGGCAAGAAGGTCTTCCTCGAGGGAGAGAGCGCGACCGGCGCGGAGATCACCGTTCGCATCGGCCGCGACGGCTCGCAGCTGCCCGGCAACGTCGCCGCATGCGGCACCTGCCACGGGGCGGATGGTCTCGGGCGGCCGGAAGGCGGGGCCATCCCCTCCGACATCACCTGGGGCACGCTGGTGCGCCCGTACGGCCACGAGCACCCGGCCGGCCGGCGCCACCCGGCCTTCGACGAGCGGAGCCTCGCCCGCGCGGTGCGGGAGGGCGTGGACCCGGCGGGGAACGCGCTCGACCCGGTCATGCCCCGCTACGCCATCTCCGAAGCCGACCTCGCGAGCCTGGTCGCGTACCTGAAGGTCGTCGACCGGGACCTCGATCCCGGGATCGGCGCGGGTTCCCTGCGCGTGGGGGTCGTCCTCCCGGACCGCGGGCGCCTCGCCGACGTCGGCCTCGGAATGCGGAAGGTGCTCGAGGCGCGCGCCGCCGCGCTCAACCGGAGCGGCGGCGTGAACGGTCGCAGGATCGAGCTCGTGGTGGGGGGCTTCGACGCCGACCAGGCGGACGGGCTCGCGGCCGCGGAGCGGCTCGTCCGGGGCGACCGGGTCTTCGCGCTCCTCTCCGGCTTCTTCCCCGCGGCCGAGGACGCCGTGGCCGAGCTCGCCGAGCGGGAGAAGGTTCCACTCGTGGGCCCGTTCACCCTCTTCGCCCGGCAGGCCGACTCGGTGAATCCGTGGGTGTTCCACCTGCAGGCGGGGCTCCGGGAGCAGGCGCGGCTCCTCGCCGCCCACGCCACCCGCGACCTCGGGCT
>JBAVCR010000013.1:0-2030 GCA_049586815.1 Anaeromyxobacteraceae bacterium | reverse complement strand
CCTCGAGGGGCTCGTCGGCGCACGCGTCACCGGCGTGCGCGGCCGGGGGATGCTCCTCGGCGTCCTCGTCCGGGGCGTGAAGGCCGGCGACGTCGTGACCGCCGCGCGGGAGCGCGGGCTCCTCGTGAACGCCATCGGCGACGACGTGATCCGGCTCGCGCCCGCGCTCGTGCTCGCCGAGGCCGAGGCCGACCTGGCGGTGGGGATCCTGGGCGGGGCCATCGCCGCCGCGCCCGCCAGCGCGCCATGACCGCCTCGCCCCATCCCAAGCGCGACTTCCTGCGCCTCACCGACCTCTCCCGGGCGGAGCTGCTCGAGCTCCTCGAGCGGGCGGCGGAGTGGAAGCTCCTCGGGCGGAAGGGGCCGCACCCGCTCGCCGGCCGCGCCATCGGGCTCGTCTTCGAGAAGGCCTCCACCCGCACCCGCGTCTCCTTCGCGGTGGCCTGCTCGCAGCTCGGCGCCTCCGAGATGATGCTCTCCCCCCGGGACATGCAGCTCGGGCGCGGCGAGCCCATCCGCGACACCGCCCGCGTGCTCTCGCGCTACCTCGACGCGCTCGTGGTCCGCACCTACGCCCACGCCAAGCTGGAGGACATGGCCCGCTGGGCCACCGTTCCCGTGGTGAACGCGCTCACCGACGCGTCCCACCCCTGCCAGGTGCTCGCCGACCTGCTCACCGTGGCCGAGCGGTTCGGCCAGGACCGGCTCTCCCGGGGCGACGTCGTCGTGGCCTGGGTGGGGGACGGCAACAACATGGCGAACAGCTGGATCGAGGCCTCGATCCTCCTCGGCTTCGAGCTGCGGATCGCCTGCCCCCCCGGCTACGGCCCGGACGCCGAGCTGGTGCGCCGGGGCGGGGCCCGGGTCCGCATGGTCGCGACCCCGGCCGACGCCATGCGCGGCGCCCACGTGGTGAACACCGACGTCTGGGCCAGCATGGGCCAGGAGAACGAGGTCGACGTCCGGCGCCAGGCCTTCAAGGACTACATCGTCGACCGAAAGGGGATGGCGCTCGCCGCCCCGGATGCCGTCGTCCTCCACTGCCTGCCCGCCCACCGCGGCGAGGAGATCGAGGAGGAGGTGCTCGAGGGGCCGCAGTCGGCGGTGTTCGACGAGGCCGAGAACCGCCTGCACGCGCAGAAGGCCCTGCTCGAGTTCCTGCTGGCTCCTCGGTGACCGTGGAGCGCACGTTGACCCTGGCGCGCCCCGGGCGCTACATTCCGGGAATTGGGTGATCGCCGGGCGCGCCCCGGGGAGGGCGGCGTGAAGGCCGACCGGTACCACGGATTCCTCTTCAATCCTGCGGACTTGTCCGAGGACGTCGACCTCGAGGTCGAACGTCGCCGGGAGATCCTGTACCTGGCCGCGTCCATGGACGGCTGGACCCACTGGCAGGTGCTCGGGATCCCGTGGAACGCGCCGGGCGATCGCGTGCGCGATGCCTACCGCGAGAAGGTGAAGGTCTTCCACCCCGATCGCTACCCCGGACGGCGCCTCGGGTCGTTCCGCTCGCGACTGGAGCGGATCTTCCGGCGCCTCACCGAGGCCCGGGACGCCCTCGACGACGACGCGGCCCGCGCGGCCTACGCCCGGCGCACCGCACCGCCCGAGGAGGTGGCGCGGCTCGCCGCCCGCCAGATCGAGGACGAGGAGCGGGCGAAGGAGCGCCGCGCCCGCCTGGCGCGCACGAACCCCATGGTCTCCCGGGTGGCGCGGGTCCGCGAGCTCGTCGACCGGGGCCGCACCGCGATGGCGCAGGAGCGCTGGGCGGACGCAGCCCGCGACTTCATGACCGCGGCGGCGCTCGACCCCTCCGCCACCGACGCCCGCACGCTGGGCGAGCAGGCACGGCGCAAGGCCGAGTCGGGCCGGGCCCGCGACCTCTGGGAGAAGGCGCGCGCCGCCGAGCTGCAGCACGACCTCGACCGCGCCCAGTTCCTCGCCGAGCAGGCCGTCGAGGCCGAGCCGGGCGAGCCCCGCTACGTGGTCTACGTGGCGCGCCTGGCGCTGGCCCGGGGGGCGCTCGAGAC
>JBAVCR010000012.1:0-4469 GCA_049586815.1 Anaeromyxobacteraceae bacterium | reverse complement strand
GAGCAGCTCGCGGACCTCGAGCTCGACGAGCTCGAGCAGCTCCTTGTCGTCCACCATGTCCACCTTGTTCAGGTAGACCACGATGTAGGGCACGCCCACCTGCCGGGCGAGCAGGATGTGCTCGCGGGTCTGGGGCATCGGGCCGTCGGCCGCGGAGACCACCAGGATGGCGCCGTCCATCTGCGCCGCGCCCGTGATCATGTTCTTCACGTAGTCGGCGTGGCCCGGGCAGTCGACGTGCGCGTAGTGCCGGTTCTTCGTCTGGTACTCGACGTGCGCGGTCGCGATGGTGATGCCGCGCTCCCGCTCCTCCGGCGCCTTGTCGATCTGGTCGTACGCCATGAAGGCGGCCATGCCCTGCTGCGCGGCCACCTTGGTGATCGCGGCGGTCAGCGTGGTCTTGCCGTGGTCCACGTGGCCGATCGTGCCGACGTTCACGTGGGGCTTGCTGCGATCGAACTTTTCCTTGGCCATGTGAATTCTCCTTCGTCGTTGCGCGCCGGACTACTTGGTTGGGGCGGCGGCTCCCTTGCTCTTCGTGATGATCGTTTCCGCGATGCTGTTCGGAACCTGGGCGTAATGCCCGAACTGCATGGTGTAGGTGGCGCGACCCTGGGTCTTGGAGCGGAGGTCGGTGGCGTAGCCGAACATCTGGGCCAGCGGGACCTGGGCGGTGATCGCCTGGACGCCGGTCCGCGGGGTCATACCCTGGATCTTCCCGCGGCGCGAGTTGAGATCGCCGATGACGTCGCCCATGAAGCTGTCGGGCGTCACCACCTCGACGTCCATGATGGGCTCGAGCAGGACCGGCGAGGCCTTGGCGGCGCCGTCCTTGAACCCCATCGAGCCGGCGATCTTGAACGCCATCTCGGAGGAGTCGACGTCGTGGAAGGAGCCGTCGAAGACCTCGACCTTGAGATCGACCATGGGGAACCCGGCCAGGATGCCGCCGGTCATGGCCTCCTCGATGCCCTTGCGGATGGGATCGATGAACTCCTTGGGGATGGAGCCGCCCACGGTCTCGTTCTCGAAGGTGAAGCCGCTGCCCGGCTCCTGCGGGACGAGGCGCAGCCAGCAGTGGCCGTACTGGCCGCGGCCGCCGGTCTGCCGGATGTAGCGACCCTCGGACTCGACGTTCCGGGTGATGGTCTCGCGGTACGCCACCTGCGGCTTGCCGACGTTGGCCTCCACCTTGAACTCGCGGAGCATGCGGTCCACCAGGATCTCCAGGTGGAGCTCGCCCATGCCGCGCATGATGGTCTGGCCGGTCTCCTCGTCGGTGTGGACCCGGAAGCTCGGGTCCTCCATCTGGAGACGCTGCAGCGCGATGCCCATCTTGTCCGAGTCGGCCTTGGTCTTGGGCTCGACGGCGACCGAGATCACCGGCTCGGGGAACTCCATCTTCTCCAGGATGACCGGCTTCTCCTCGTCGCAGAGGGTGTCGCCGGTGGTGGAGGAGCGCAGGCCCACCGCGGCGGCGATGTCGCCGGCGAGGACCTCCTTGATCTCCTCCCGCTTGTTGGCGTGCATCTGGAGGAGGCGGCCAACGCGCTCCTTGCGGTCGCGCGAGGCGTTGTAGACGTAGGAGCCGCTCTCCAGCTTCCCGGAGTAGACGCGGAAGAAGGTGAGGTTGCCCACGAACGGGTCGTTCATGAGCTTGAAGGCGAGCGCGCTGAAGGGCTCGGAGTCGGAGGTGCTGCGGATGACCTCCACGCCCTTCGGGGTCACGCCGTGGACGGGCGGCTTGTCCACCGGGCTGGGGAGGAAGTCGACGACGGCGTCGAGGAACTGCTGCACGCCCTTGTTCTTGAAGGCTGTCCCGCAGATGACCGGGAAGAACTTCATCTCGATGGTGCCCTTGCGCAGGCCGCGCCGGACCTCGTCGTTCGAGAGCGGGTGGCCGTCGAGGTACTTGGCCATGAGCTCGTCGTCGACCTCGGCGACCGCCTCCTCGATGGCCTGGCGATACTCCTTGGCCTGGTCCGCGAGCTCGGCCGGGATCTCGATCTCCTGGTAGCGCGCCCCCATGGTCTCGTCGTCGAAGGTGATGCCCTTCATCTTGACGAGGTCCACCATGCCGCGGAACTTGTCCTCGGCGCCGATGGGGAGGTGCAGCGACACCGGGCGGGCGCCCAGCTTCTCCTTGATGGAGTCCACCGAGGCGAAGAAGTCGGCGCCCACGCGGTCCATCTTGTTGATGAAGCAGACGCGGGGAACCTTGTACTTGTCGGCCTGCCGCCAGACCGTCTCGGACTGGGGCTCGACGCCGCTCACGGCGTCGAACACGGCCACGGCGCCGTCGAGGACGCGCAGCGAGCGCTCCACCTCGATGGTGAAGTCCACGTGGCCCGGGGTGTCGATGATGTTGATGCGGTTCTCGCGCCAGAAGCAGGTGGTGGCGGCGCTGGTGATGGTGATGCCGCGCTCGCGCTCCTGCTCCATCCAGTCCATGACGGCCGTGCCTTCATGGACCTCGCCGATCTTGTGGGTGACGCCGGTGTAGAAGAGGATCCGCTCGGTCGTGGTCGTCTTGCCGGCATCGATGTGCGCCATGATGCCGATGTTGCGGTAGCGCTCGAGTGGGGTGGTACGGGCCATTTTCTCTATCCTTCGAACCGTTGCGTGCGCAAACCTGACGTCGCCGTGCGACGTGCCGACCTGACCGAGCTGTCAAAGAGCCTACGGAACCTTCCGGGTTCCCGCCGACCGAGTCGGCCTCTTCGAACCTCGATTCTCCTCCCGACCTACCAGCGGTAGTGCGCGAACGCCTTGTTCGCTTCCGCCATCTTGTGGGTGTCCTCGCGCTTCTTCACCGCGTTGCCGCGGTTGTTGGCCGCGTCGAGGATCTCGCCCGCCAGCTTCTCGACCATCGTCTTCTCGCCGCGCGCCGATGCATACTCGATGAGCCAGCGCATCGCCAGCGCCGTTCGGCGGTCCTGGCGGACCTCCACCGGCACCTGGTACGTGGCGCCGCCGACGCGGCGGGACTTCACCTCGACGACCGGCTTCACGTTGTCGAGGGCCTTCTTGAAGACCTTGAGGGGGTCGTCCTTCAGGCGGTTCTCCACCACGGCGAAGGCGCCGTAGATGATCTTCTCGCCCGTGGACTTCTTGCCCTCGCGCATCAGGTTGTTGATGAACTTGGCCACGGTCCGGTCCTGGAACTTCGGATCGGGCAGGATCTTCCGCTTCTCGACGACGCGACGACGGGGCATCGGAACCTCGGCCTAGCTCGGGCGCTTGGCGCCGTACTTCGAGCGGCTCTGCTTGCGGCCCTGGACGCCGACGGCGTCGAGGGTCCCGCGGATGATGTGGTAACGGACGCCGGGGAGGTCCTTCACGCGGCCCCCGCGGATGAGCACCACCGAGTGCTCCTGGAGATTGTGGCCGACGCCAGGGATGTAGCTCGTGACCTCGAAGCCGTTCGTGAGGCGGACGCGCGCCACCTTGCGAAGGGCCGAGTTCGGCTTCTTCGGGGTGGTGGTGTACACGCGCGTGGCGACGCCGCGCTTCTGGGGCGACTCCACCAGGGCGGGCGCCTTCCTCTTCGTCTTGAGCTTCTCGCGGCCCTTGCGGACCAGCTGGCTGATCGTCGGCATTCGATCGTGTTCTTTCCTGACGAAGCGCCCCGAGCGATCCCGGGGCGCCATCGACGGTGTGCACCGTCAAAAAGGGCGCGGATTATACGGTTGGGCCTCGGGAAGTCAAGGCCTTCCGGCTCTCCGCGGCGAGGATTTCTGGCGTCCCGAGGTGCTGGGGCCGGCTGTCCAGCCGCCCGTGGCCTCGATGGCGCGCTTCATCGCCGTGGCGGCCGGCAAACTACTCGCGTCGGCCTCCGTTGTAAAGCGGTAGCGGGAGGGATCCGGTCGGAATTCCGGGCGGAGCCGGGCGGCGTGGACGTGGAGCTCCAGGCGGCGGTGGGTGAGGAGCCGGGTCACCGTCGCCAGCTCCCGCCCGATCCGGAGCCGCAGGCCGAGCGCCTCCCGCGCCTCCCCGGCGAGGAACCCCGCCGGGACCTCCCCGTCCGGGACGACCAGTCCCGGGAGGCCCCACATCCCCGGGAAGAGCCCGCCCTCCGGGGCACGGGCGAGGAGCAGGCGTCCGCCCCGCTCCACGCGCGCCAGGGCGACGTGCGTCGTCGACGGCGCCCGACGCGCCCGACGCTGCGGGAACTCCCCTTCCCTTCCGGCGCCGTGCGCGCCGCAGAGATGCTCGAGCGGGCAGGCGCGGCAGCACGGGCGCCGGGGCAGGCAGGTGGTGGCGCCGAGCTCCATGAGCGCCTGGTTCGCGTCGCCCGGGCGCGTCCGGTCCAGGATGGCCCCGGCCAGGCGCTCCAGCTCGCGGTTCACGCTCGGTGAGTGGCGATCCCCGCCCACCAGGAAGAGGCGGGAGAGGACCCGCGCCGCGTTGCCGTCCACCGCCGGCAGCGCGAGCCCGAAGGCGATGCTGCCCACTGCACCCACGGTGTA
>JBAVCR010000011.1:0-10166 GCA_049586815.1 Anaeromyxobacteraceae bacterium | reverse complement strand
ACCATCCTCCTCACCCTCACCGTCCTCGCCGTCATCGACCTCGCAGCCCTCTTCAGCCACCCGAAGCCCCGGAGCAAGCGGTGAGCATGCGAGACGGGAAGGACCGCGGGGCAGGCTGGGAACGGGTCGCCAAGGCCGCACGGGTCTACGCCGAGATCGACTCAGGCCCAGAGGCCGACGCGGAGTTCCTGCGCGCACGCGAGGAGTTCCAGGCCGCGGTCGTCGAGTGGATGAAGGGGCCGAGCGGGAAGAGGGGGAAGCGGTGAGCCCGTGGAGCGCAGGACGGCCATGCCCCGTCTACGGCTGCGGAAGGTTGACCACCAAGCGCCGCTGCGAGGCGCACATGCCCGAGTTCCTACGCGAGCAGGCGAAGGCCATGGAGAAGCGCATCGGCACGCCAGCGTCCCGCGGGTACGACTCGACGTGGCGCCGGACCCGCAACGAGTACCTGTCACTGCACCCGTTGTGCGAGACGTGCGGACGACCTGCCCAGATGGTGCATCACGTCGTGCCGCTGGCCGAGGGTGGGCCGCGGCTCGACCCTGCATCGCTGCGCGCATCGTGCTGGAGGTGCCATGCCATCACCCATCGACGACGCCCACCATCCACCCACGGTAACGGAGCGTAAGCATGCGTGATTGCTTATCATTCGGCGCACCGATGGCTTCGCGCTCATTGGCCCTGAACGCACGCGGGACACTTTGAGACTCAAGGACAGCACGAAAAGGAGCAACGAAATGCCTGGACGGATCCCGAAGCAAGTGAAAGTCGCCCGAGGAACGTACCGCCGCGACCGCTCAAACCCGAACGAGCCCGAGGTGGAGGTGCTGACCGAGGCCGCGCCGCCGTCCGACCTCGCACCGGATGAGGTCGAGGCGTGGCACCGGGTCTGGGCGGCCGTGTCGTCGCTCCGCTGCGTGGCGGCCTCCGACCTGGAGATGGTCCGCATGTGCGCTCAGGCGATGGCGCTGAACGACAGGACGCGCCGCGACCCGAAGGCGAGCGTGAACCAGAAACTGCGCGCCGCCTCGCACCTGCGGACGATGATGGTCGAGCTCGGCATGAGCCCCATCGCCCGCGGCCGGGTGTCCGCGCTGTCCGAGCGCAACCCCCAGGACGACAAGCTCGCCGGGTTCATGTCCTACCCGGGCAAGCCGACGTTGGTGAAGAAGTGACCAATCCCGGGCCGGCACCCGTCGCTTGCTGCCTCCCGCCGGCCACCACCTGGCCGTCGCCGGCCGAGGCTCACCAAGAGGGACCTTCCATAGTCAGACCCTATCGCTATACTGGAACCGATAGGGCAAGTCCGTGGCGCACCATCCACGGCCCGGGGGCCAGCCCCCGCGAGGAAGTCGCCAGCGCATCGGCGCAGGGGCACATCACCCCCGGCTGCGAAGTCCGCACGAGCGGCAGGACGGCGCCAGCGCCGAACCGGGTGGGCATCGCAGAAGGTCGCGTCCAGACGCGGCAGCACCGGGCCAGCCCGGTTGCAGTGAACGGCGAAGTGCAAGCGACGGCCTCGCGGCCGAGTCGCGCCTTCGCATGGATCTGGAGAACCACCACATGAAGAATCGTCAGCAGTTGGAGCAGCGCTTCGCCGAGGTGTCCGCCGAGGCGTCGGAGATCAACACCCGGGCGGAGGCGAACCACCGCGCCCTCACCACCGTCGAGTCGACCCGGATCACCGCCCTCCTGGCCGAGGCGGAGAACCTGCACGGCCAGATCGCCGCGCTCCTCATCGAGGAGCTCGGCAACGCCCCCCGTCCCCGCCAGACCGGCCCGGGCAAGGTCGGCAACGTCGTCGCCCCCGAGTTCAAGGCCTTCGGGGAGTTCGTCCGCACCGGCCGCATCACGAACGCGACGACCATGACCGAGGGCACCTCCGACGACGGCGGCGCCACCGTGCCCGCCCTCGTCAGCGAGCAGATCCGCGACATCCAGGCGGACCAGGGCGCCATCCGCAAGCTCGCCACCGTGATGAAGGTGACGCAGCCCGTGGAGGTGCCCATCGCGACGACCTACCCCGGCGCGCAGTACCGCGTCGAGGGCGACGCCCGCGAGCTCCAGACCGTCCCGGTGATCAAGACCGCGAGCCTCCCCGGCGGCTCGCTGTCCTCCGCCATCAGCGTCAGCACCTACCTCGCGAACGACTCCGCCTGGAACATGGAGTCCTACGTCGCGACCGCGATGGGCAAGGCCTTCGGCGTGACCGAGGGCGAGTCCTTCATCAACGGCGCGGGCTCGGCCGGTGAGTGCAAGGGCATCCTCGCCTACACCCTCGCCGCGACCGCCGACGGCTCCCGCACCTGGGGCCAGCTCGAGAAGCTCCACTCCGGCTCGAGCGGCGCCGGCCTGACCCCGGACTTCCTCCTCGCCCTTTCGGTGAAGCTGAACCCGGCATACCGGAAGAACGCGGCGTTCGTGATGCACCCCGCGACGTACTCGACGCTCATCCAGACCAAGGCGAGCTCGTCGGGGAACTACCTCCTCGACGGCGCGTCCTCCGCGACGGGCCTGCCGAGCGCGTGGGGGCTTCCCGTGGTGTTGGATGTCAACGTCCCCGTGGCCGGCGCGTCGTCGGCCTCCGTCCTCTGCGGCGACTTCCGGGCCGGGTACTGCATCCAGGACGTGGGCCCGATGTTCATCCAGCGGGACCCGTACACGTCGCGGGGGAACATCATCATCTGGGGCGAGTCGCGCCTGTACGCGGGCGTGGTCGACTCCAACGCCATCAAGGTCGGCGTCCTCGCCGCCTAGCAGTCGTCGCCGCGTGATGCTGGGGATCGCATAGGATCGTGATGGGTCTGAATCCCAGACCGTAACGGCTGGGAGTTGGCCGCCCGGGGTTTCGTTCTTCGGCTTCATGTCCCCCGAGCCTCCGACTGCGACGGGTTCCTTCCCACGCCCCAAGGCACGCAGCGACAAACGAAGGGCGCTCCCGGCCAGCCGAGGGCGCCCTTCGCCTTTCCGGCCATGCACCCGGGGCATACCCATAGGTTGTCAATCCCCCCGGCCGCGTGTACCGTCTCCCGCACCGGCCATCCCGGCCGGCAGCAAGGGGGATCACATGGCGAAGGCGAAGCAGACGACGACGGCAGAGATGAACCCGGCCGGCTGGCTGCACGCGGCGCGGCACATCGGCAAGCAGCGCGGGGGCTGGCTCGTCGGGCACGAGGGGAGCTACTCGTTCGCCGTCGAGGCCGTGGCGGCGATCCTCAAGCCGCGGTTCCAGTCCGGCGAGCTCGTGCCGTGGGGCGAGCACGACGACAGGTGGGAGACTCTGGGCCCGCTCAGCGCGACGCCCGAGGCCAGGTCGCCGAACAGCAGGCTCGCCGACGAGTGCCGGCGGCTGTTCATCACGAGCGAGACGTCGGCCTTCGTCGTCCTCACCTGGGCGTCCCGGCGAGCGGCGCGCAGCGCCGAGTGGCACGACGTCATGGGCGACGCCTGCTCGCTCCCGGGCGCCGCGCTGGACGTGGTTGCCGGCGAGGCCATGGCGCACGACGTGGCCGCCTACGCCAAGCGGCAGGGGTGGTTTCCGAAGCGCCGGAAGGTGGCCGCGTGACGCCGCGCCCGCTCACCGGCCGGCCCGTCGGCCGCCCGTCGCTTGGCCGCGTGCTCCTGACCGTGCGCCTGGAGGCGAGGCAGGCGAAGGAGATCCGCCGGCTCGCACGCCAGCGCCCCCGGCTCCCGTCCGGGCAACTCGACGTCAGCGCCGTCGTGCGCGAGCTCCTCGATAGGGCGCTTTCCTAGGCGGCGCGCTACCCGCGCAGCGTCGAGATTTCATCTCGGTTTTCATCCGGCGTTTTCATCCCGTTTTTCATTTCCCAGGCGAAGGGCGCCGTGCCGGCGGCGCCAACGCCCACGTTCAACGGGGCGCGGTGAGGGTAGGGGGCCCGCGCTCTACCTGGACAAGGAGTACGGCAAGCGGGTCCGCGCGGGGGGCTGAGCCCGCGTTCGCCCTTGGTCGTACCCCGTCTTTCCCGACGTGGACCGCCGCGGTCCAGACGCCCTCGGGCGGGTCACTCGCGAAGGTCGCCCCGTCGAGCGTCCACCCTCAGGGTGTTGATGTCCCTCGTCGTGTGGTGAAACCATCCGGCGCAGGGGGACGCCATGGCCGCTGGTCCGGCGAGAGCCGCAGACCGCGAAGGCCCGAGCGCCGGCATCGCCGGCGCGGATGTCACAGGCGTCGTTCATCCCAGGTCCTTGTATCGGGCATGCCGCCCGCAGGAGGGGAACGACATGAGGAACCTGACTCGACTGATTCGAGGGGCCGTGCTGATGGCGATCGCGATGGGAGTGGTCGTGATCGTCGGGTGCAGCGCCACCGCGGCCGAGGGGGAGGCGCCCGGCTCCGCAGCGCTGACTGCCGCGCCCACTCCGCAGGGCGGCATCCTCGCGTGCAGCGCGAACCACGCGGATGGCGCGAGCGTCATTCGCTCCGTGCTCCTCTTCTCCAACGACGACGACGAAGGGACCATCCAGGTCGATCGGGTCCTCGTCTATGGACGTGAAGGCCAGCTGGCCTGCACGGTACCGAACCCGATGGCCCTGGGCCCGCACCAGATGGGCTCCCTCCTGACGGCAAACCTGGCGTGGTGCCTGCCGCAGGGCCCGGGCGGGGGCGGTGGCAAGGTCCGCTTCGTCGTCTACTGGTCGCGCGACAAGAAGGGGCGGGGGCCCGGGAATCCCCTCGACGGATGGAGCGAGATCACGACGACGGACAGCGCGGGCCTGGTCCTGGCCAAGATCGCCCGGGACTGCAAGGCGATCACCCTGCCGCCCGACAAGTGCGCCGGGGTGACCTGCCGCACCGAGACCATCTGCGGCCAGCAGGCCCCGTGCGAGGTCTGCGTGGAAGGGAAGTGCGTGGTGAACGCGCCGCATTTCGATGCGTCGTGCGCTCCCTCCTGTGGCAGCGCCAGTGCGCTGTGTGGATTCAGCGGGATCTGTGGAGCGACGAACGGGCAGTGTTCCCCGGTCCCGACCTGGGACTGCCAGACGTGTTGCAGCCAGTTCTAGGCGCGAAGACCACGCCGAGCGAGAGCGAGGCGCGCGGTCGCCGGGTTGGGACCGCCCGCTTCGCCTCCCGGGGGGAGACATGAGGCACCTGCGATGGATGCTCGCGCTGGGGATTCTCGCCAGCAGTCTGAACTGCACGTCGGTGACGCCCGAGCCGCTCCTGCCCGTCGAGACGCCCACGCTCAGCCCGCCAGGGGGCAACTACGAGAGCGACCAGACCGTCACCATCCACTGCTCCACGCCGGGGGCGGCGATCCACCACACGACGGACGGGACGATGCCGACCGCGGGATCCGCGCTCTATTCCTCCCCGATCGTGGTCGGGGGACATGGCGCCGACGTCACCATGCGAGCACTGGCGATCCGGGCGGGGATGGCCGACTCGGCCGTCGCGAGCGAGCGCTACACGATCATCCATCCCCAGGTCGCCCAGCCAACGCTGACCCCGGCCGGGGGAACCTATCCAGGCGACCGGGTGATCACGATCGAGACCACGACGCCGGGGGCCGCGATCCACGTCACGCTGGATGGCTCGGTGCCGACGGGAGGCTCCCCGCTCTACACGGGGCCCGTCCCGGTGACCGGCATGGGCACCCGAACGAGCATCGGGGCGATCGCGACGAAGGCCGGGATGCGGGACTCGCCGGTGGCGACCGCGACCTACTTCATCAAGATCCTCGAGAGGTTCGGGTTCGTCCCCCTGGAAGGATCGCCCCACGACGTCGTTCACGACCCGTCTCGCGGGAAGGTCTACGTGTCGAACAGGGCCCTGAACCGCATCGAGGTGGTCGACGTCCGATCCCACGGGGTCGAAGCCCCGATCCTCGTCGCCGGGAGTCCCCGCGGGATGGCCATCTCGCCCGACGCCCGGTCGCTGCTCGTCACCCTCCACGACGCATGGAAGATGTCCCGCATCGATCTCGACGCTCGCGCGCAGGTCGCCCTGATCGACCTGCCCGTCCCTCCGTCCGGTTACGGCTTCGGTCCACTCCGGGTGGATTTCGACGCTGCGGGCACCTGCATCTGGCGCGACGCCACGGAGCTCCACGCCTTCGGGAACGCCTACGTCCTCGATCTCGGTGTCGGGACGTCCTCGCCGCTCGTGCCGCCCGGGAGCGAGATGCTGCGGTATGCGCCCTCGTTCGACGGGACGAGGTTCCTGCTCATGTTCAACTCGGGGAGGGCGAGCGTCTGGAGTTCGTCCCTCCAGGCCCCCTCGCCTCCGGTCGCCGTCCCGGGATTCTCGGGCGACTGGTGGGACTGGATGAACCAGGGCGCCATCGGAGACTCGGGCGAGGTCGTCGTCCTGAGCCTGTACGGCGAGGCGAGGGTCTACGACCGGGATTTCGCCTACCGCGGCTCCCTCGGCGGGATGGCCTGGGGCACCCTCGGGCCATGGAAGCGCCTGGCGCTCGTGGTGCCGGGGAACGACGAGATCCCGACCAGCACCGTGTCGCTCGTCGATCTGGACCGCATCGGGATCGTCGACGCTCTCGACCTGCCCGAGCGGATCGGATTCGGCGAGTACAACTTCGGCGGGCAGCCGATCTTCCTGGCCGCCGATGCCATGACCCTGTTCGTCGTGGGCCAGACGGGCCTGTACCTCGTCGACACGAGCACCGTCACGGAATGAAGCCGGCCGGGCCGCTCCCCCGGCTCACTGCACGATCACCGTCCCCACCATCGACGGGTGGATCGAGCAGTGGTACGCGGAGGTCCCCGCGGACGCGTAGGTTCGCGTGTACGACTGGCCGGGGGAGAGGAACGCGGACTGGTACGACCCGTCGTTGGCCGTGACGTCGTGGGCCGTCGTGTCGTCGTTCCTGAACGTGACCGTCGTCCCGGCCGCGACCTTGATGCAGGACGGCGAGAAGGCCATCCCGGCCATGGTCACGGTGTTGGTCGCCGTGGCGGTGGCCGCGGTGCAGGCGGTCGGGCCGCCGGAAGTGTACGTGGAGTCACCGCCGCAGCCGGAGGAGGCGAGCGCTGCGACGAGGGCGATGCCGAGGAGGAAACGCGTCGTGGGCTTCATGTCCTGCCATTCCTTGCCTCCCGCCCCGGGACTCTCCTATCGGCGGCCCGGGTCGCCGCACGGGAAAATCGCCCGGCGCGAGCGAGGGCAAGGCGATGATCAGGGGAGGAGAACGGTGGCGCCGGCGACGCGGCCCGCACGCAGGTCGTCGAGGGCGCGGTTCGCGTCGGCGAGGGGGCGCTCGGTGACCTCGGTGTGGAGCCGGACCTGCCCGGCGAGGCGCAGGAACTCCTCGCCGTCGGCGCGCGTCAGGTTGGCGATCGAGCGGACCGACCGCTCGCCCCAGAGGAGGGCGTAGGGGAAACTCGGGACGTCGGTCATGTGGATGCCGCCGCAGACGACCGAGCCTCCGCGCTCTACCGCGCGGAGTGCCGCGGGCACGAGCTCGCCGGCCGGCGCGAAGAGGAGGGCGGCCCCGAGCGGCTCCGGCGGGACCTCGGTGGAGGCGCCGACCCATGCGGCGCCCAGCCTGCGGGCGAGCTCGGCCGAAGGTCCGGCCGTGTCCCGCGTGAAGGCGAAGACGTCCTGGCCGGCGTGGCGCGCCAGCTGGGCGACGAGGTGGCCCGCCGCCCCGAAGCCGTAGATGCCGATCCGCCGGACATCCCGCACCCCCTTCCAGCTCCGGTACCCGATGAGCCCCGCGCAGAGGAGCGGCGCCGCCTCGGCGTCGCCGTAGCCGTCGGGGAGGGCGAAGGCGAACCGCTCGTCGACCACGGCGCGACCGGCGTAGCCGCCGTCGAGGTCGTAACCGGTGAACCGGGCGCTCCCGCACAGGTTCTCGCGCCCGGTCCGGCAGAAGGAGCAGGTGCCGCAGGTCGAGCCGAGCCAGCCGATGCCGACGCGGTCGCCGGGCCGGAACCGCCCCGCGCCGGGGCCCGTCGCCTCCACGCGTCCCACCACCTCGTGTCCGGGGACGACGCGATGTCCGGGGAAGGGGAGGTCGCCGTCGACGACGTGGAGGTCGGTCCGGCAGACCCCGCAGGCGGCGACCCGGACCGCGAGCTGGCCGGGCCCAGGGACGGGGTCCGGCAGGTCGATCGGTGCGAGCGCCCTGCCGGGCGCCTCGAGGACCATCGCGCGCATCGTTCCTCCCGCAGGGAGAATAGCGCGCGGACGGGTTTGGGGTGGCCTCCGGCGTCGGCCCCAAGTAAACGTTCCCCGACCCGGAGGTCACGCCATGGCGCTTCCCCCCACCGACCGGAACTACCGCCTGCCCGGGTCCGTCCGGCCCGTCCGGTACGACGCCTTCCTGTCGATCGACCCGGAGCGCGGCGCCTTCCACGGGCGTCTCACGATCGCCCTCGCGCTCGCCTCGCCCTCCCGGGAGATCGTCCTCCACGCCGTGGGGCTCCGGGTCACGGCGGCGAGCCTTTCCGCCGCCGGCTCCTCCCGGACGGCGACGGTGACCCCCCACGAGGCGAGCGAGACCATCGCGCTCGGCACCGGGAGCGAGATCCCGGCCGGCGCCGTCGACGTGGTGGTCGAATGGTCGGGCTCGTTCAGCGCCGGGCTCCGTGGCCTCTACCGGGCCGGCCCGCTCGCCGCGACCCAGTTCGAGGCGGCCGATGCCCGCCGCGTCTTCCCGTGCCTCGACGAGCCCGGATTCAAGGCGCCGTGGGCGCTCTCGGTCGAGGTGCCCGGCGGCACGGCCGTGCTCGCGAACGGGGCCGAGGTGGGCCGGGAGGCCCGCGGCGATCGGGAGCTCGTCGCCTTCGCCGAGACCCCTCCGCTGCCCACCTACCTCGTCGCCGTCGTGGCCGGCCCCATGGCCGGGTGCCCCGCGGAGCGCGTCCGTGGCGTCCCGGTCCGCACCTGGGCCGTGCCCGGGAAGGCCGACCTGACGGCCTTCGGGCAGGAGGCCGCCACCGCGGTGCTGCCTCGCCTGGAGGACTACTTCGACGTCCCGTACGCCTTCGGAAAGCTCGACCAGATCGGGCTCCCGGACTTCGAGTTCGGGGCCATGGAGAACGCCGGGCTCGTCACCTACCGGGAGACCGCGCTGCTCCTCGACCCGGCCACCGCCTCCCTGCCGGTCCGCAAGCGCATCGCCGAGGTGGTGACCCACGAGCTCGCCCACCAGTGGTTCGGCAACTGGGTGACCATGCGCTGGTGGGACGACCTGTGGCTGAACGAGTCCTTCGCCACCTGGATGGCCTACAAGATCGTGGCCGCGTGGAAGCCGGAATGGCGCATCTGGCTCGACTTCGACCAGGGCAAGGCGGCGGCGCTCGGCCTCGACGCGCTCCGCTCCACCCACCCCATCCACGCCGAGGTCCGGAACCCCGAGGACATGGGGGAGGCCTTCGACCTCATCACCTACGAGAAGGGGGGCGCGGTCCTGCGCATGGTGGAGGCCTGGCTGGGGGAGGACGCCTTCCGCCGCGGCATCCGCCTCTACATGCGCCGGTTCGCCCGCGGGAACGCGGTGGCCGACGACCTGTGGGCCGCCCTCGGGGAGGCCTCGGGGCAGCCCGTCCTCCAACTCGCGAACGCCTGGATCCGGACGCCCGGGTTCCCGCTGCTCTCCCTCTCCCGCGAGGGGTCCCGGGTCCGGCTCTCCCAGCGGCGATTCCTCTCCGCCCCGGGCGCACGCGAGCCGGGGACCTGGCCGGTGCCGGTGGTGCTGCGCTGGGCCGACGACCGGGGGACCCACGTGCGCCGGGTGCTCCTCCAGGACGCCGCGGAAGAGGTCGAGCTCGACGCGACCGGGCCGGTTCGCTGGGTCTTCGGAAACGCCGGATCGACAGGGTTCTACCGGGTCGACCACGCCACCCCCGATCGCGCGGCGCTCGCCCGCCACCTTGCGGCGCTCCTCCCGGAGGAGCGCATCGCGCTCCTCGCCGACGAGTGGGCGCTCCTCCGCACCGGCGACCGGGAGGCGTCGTCCTTCCTCGACCTCGTGGCCGCCTTCTCCGGGGAGGACGACCGGGCGGTGCTCGACGAGCTGGTCGGGCGGCTCGCCGCGGTGGAGCACCGGCTCCTCGATGGGGCCGCGCGGGATCGCTTCCGCGCCTTCGCGGCGTCCCTCCTGCGCCCGGCGCTCGACCGGGCCGGCCTCGACGCAGCGGCCGGCGAGGACGGCGAGGCCCGCCTGCGCCGGGCTGCGCTGGTG
>JBAVCR010000010.1:0-19883 GCA_049586815.1 Anaeromyxobacteraceae bacterium | reverse complement strand
CGCGCGGCGGGCCTGCTGGGCGGCCACGAAGGGGTTCGAGGGCTTGCCGAACCGCTTCGGGGCGACGGGCTCGGCGACCGGCGCGCCCGGCTCCGTGGAGGCCGCGGCGGGCGTCTCCACGCTCCGGTGAACCGGCTTGCCATCCTTCTTCCGCTTCTTGCTGACGGGCATGGAACCCTCCGGTCCGATCTGCGTACCTGGAGAGGATACCACCGGGAACGCCGGGCCGCCGGACCCTCAGGGGCGCGCCGAGGCGACCACCGGGGAGCCGGCCGCGCGGCGCTCCAGGACCGCAGCCGGGGCCGCGACGGCGAGCACGAAGAAGGCGAGCGCCGCCATCCAGACCACGGCCGCGACGGGGAGCCCGGCCCGGGGCTTCCTGGCGCGGAAGGCGTCGAGGGCCGGGAATGCCGGGGACGGATTGCGACGGGAGGTGGGGGCGGGTATGGAGGCCGGGAACTCGGTGCGGACGGTCATGGTCTGCTCCTTTCGCCGGGAGTGATACGCGTGACGACGCCTCCCCGGAACGCGCAGAAGGTCGACCCCCCCGCGCAGGAACGCGCGGGGCGGCTGGAGTGGGGCGACCTCCGCTTCTTCCTCGAGACCGTGCGCGCCGGCAGCGTGTCCGGCGCGGCGCGGCGCCTCGGCGTCGACCGCAACACCGTGGCGCGGCGCATCTCGGCGCTGGAGGCGGAGCTCCACCTCCCGCTCTTCGAGCGCGGGCCGCAGGGCTGGACCTGCACGTCGACGGGCGAGGAGCTCGCCGGGCTCGCCTCGCGGGTCGAGAGCGACGTGCTCGCACTGGCGCGCCACGTCGACGCGCGGGATACGGCGACCGTCGGCTCGGTGCGCCTCACCACGGCTTCCCACCTTTCCGCCCACCTGCTCGCGCCCGCCCTGCCCGCGCTGCGGGAGCGCCACCCCGGTCTCGTCCTCGAGGTCTCCGCCGACCAGCGCACCTTCGATCTCTCGCGGCGCGAGGCCGACCTCGCGCTCCGCATGGGGCGACCGCGCGACGCCGGGCTCGTCACACGCAAGCTCTCCGACGTGGCCTACCGGCTCTACGCCTCCCGGGGGTACCTGGCCGGTCGCCGCCCCGAGGTGGACCTGGAGCGCGACCTCTTCGTGGGATTCGACGACAGCCTGGCGGGCGTGCCGCAGGAGCGCTGGCTCGCCCGGGAGGCGCCCTCGCGCCGCGTGGTCTACCGCTGCAACAGCACGGCCTCGCTGGCGGCGGCGGCGCGGGCCGGAATGGGCGTCGCCGTCCTGCCCCGATTCGTCGCCGACCGGGATCCGGAGCTGGTCGCGCTCGCCGGGCCGGAGCCGGTGCACCACGAGCTCTGGCTCCTCGTGCACGGCGACCTGCGGCGGACGCCGCGGGTGAAGGCGGTCATCGAGTGGGTCGACGAGCTCGTGGCCCGGGCCCGCCCGGCGCTCGACCCGGGGATGGGCACCGGCGCGCGCGCGCGATAGTTCCCCGGACCACCGTCACCCCGCCCGGCGGACGAGCGCCTCCAGGTAGCGGGACCGGACCTGCTCGGTCGCGGCCAGCCGCTTCACCGGCGGAAGCCGGAGGATGGCGCCGAGGAGGGCTGCGAGGGCCCGGTGGCTCCAGAGCAGCCGGTTGTCGAAGACGAGGTCCTGCAGCTTCCCCCGCTCGAGCGCCATGAGCACCGCCCGGTGGGCGCCGTCGAGCGGGGTGAGCCGCCGCGGCCCGCGCAGGTCGAGCGAGAGCGCCCCTTCCCGGCAGGCGCGCACGCACACCCCGCAGCCCAGGCAGCGGTCGGCGTCGATCCGCGCCGTCGTGCGCCTCGGGCGGTGGGGGTCGTTCGCCGAGACCGCCGAGAGGGCCTCCACCGGGCACTTGCGGATGCAGCGCTCGCAGCCCGTGCAGGCCGCGCCGTCGACCACCGGGAGGAAGTGCGTGGTGTGGACCGGATGGGCGGCCGCGAAGCGGCGGGCCGCGATCATGGCCTCGCAGCAGCACCCGCAGCAGTTGCAGATGAAGTTCACACGCTCGCGGACGTTCTCGCCGAACTGCACCAGGTCGCGCTCCTGGGCCTGGTGGAGGAGCTCCATCGCCTCCGCGACGTCCACCTCCCGGGCGTGGCCGTGCCGGATGAGCGAGGAGGCCGACGCGTTGAAGGTCATGCAGATGTCCTGCGGCGCGTCGCAGGCCCGCCCCACGTGCTCCATCTTGTGGCGGCAGTAGCAGAGCGAGATCCCCCGGTGCGTGGCGGTGCGGATCACCTCGCTGGCGCGCTCGAAGTCGAGGACGTGGAGGGCGTTCTCCCCGGTGAGGACCGCCTCCTGCACGAAGGCCCGGCCGAGCTGGGTCTCCCCGCCGGCGAAGAGGGCGCGGACGAAGTCCTCCTCCACGTTCAGGTACTGGTGGAAGAGCTCGGCGAGCGCCTTCTGGTCCAGGTCGGTGCGCACCCGCATCAGCGAGAATTCGAAGAAACCCGCCATGGGGGGAGGCAGCACGTACTCGGTGCCCCGCTCCGACTCCCAGTCGACGAGGAGGGCCCGGGAGGCGAGCTCCTCCAGCGTGGCGCGCGCGTCCGCCTCGGGGACCTTCCAGATGGCGGCCGCCCGGGCCGCAGTGAAGGGGCGGATGGGAAGGACCGCGACGAGGTCGGCCTCCCGCTCGCTGAAGAGGAGCTTCAAGATCCGGTGGAGGGTCTCCGAGGGCGGCGCTCCCTGGGGGAAGCGGTTCAGCCGCCCGGTCAGGCGGTCGTACACGGACCGGGAACCGTGGTGCGCCATGGCTCTCCGGGCCGGATGATACCGCAATCCCGGCCGGGGTCATCCGGGCCGTGTGTCTGGTAGATTGCCCGGTCCGGGGGAGCGGTCGGCCGCCCGGGAAAGGCCGGAGGGACGATGGTCGCAGGTCGGGTTCACCGGGGAATGGGCAGCGCGCTCGCCGCGGCGCTGGCCCTCGCCGCATCCGGGTGCATGGAGACGACGCCCCACGACGTCCCGCCGACGCGGCCCGTCATCCGGTCCTTCTCCGCCGTCCCGTCGTCGATCCCGTTCGGCGGCCAGGCGCTCCTCACCTGGAACGTGGTCGACGCCACCTCGGTGACCATCTCCCCCGGCATCGGGACGGTCACCGGTACGACCGTCTCGGTCGTGCCCCGGGTCACCACCACGTACACGCTCACCGCCACGAACGCGGCCGGCGCCTCCACGAGCACCACCACGGTGACGGTGGGCGTCGGCCCTCCGTCCGGGCTCTCGTACGCCCAGAACCCGGCCACCTACACCGCGGGCGTCCCCATCCGGCCCAACGTGCCCACCAGCACGGGCGGCGCCATCGCCTCCTACGCCGTCTCCCCACCCCTCCCCACCGGGCTCGTGCTCTCCGGGTCCACCGGCGTCCTCTCCGGCACCCCGGCCGCGGCCACCGCGTCGGCGGTGTACACCGTGACCGGCACGAACGCCGCCGGCAGCACCACCGCCGCCCTCACCCTCGCGGTCGACGCCCCGCCGCTCCCCACCATCGTCTCCTTCCGCTCCACCCCGGGCACCATCGCCGCGGGGGAGACGAGCACGCTCTCCTGGGACGTGATCGGCGCGACGGGCCTCTCCGTCGCGCCAGGCGTGGGGGCCGTGACGGGGACGACCATCACCGTCACGCCCGCGTCGACCACCACCTACACGCTCTCGGCCACCAACGCCGGCGGGACGTCCACCGCCGAAGCCACCGTGACGGTGGTGGCCCCGCCCACGAACGTCCGCTACGCCACGAACCCCGCGTCCTACGTGGCCGGGACGCCCATCACGCCCAACGTTCCCGCCTGGGACGGCGGGACCCCGTCCACCTGGTCGGTGGCGGCCCCGGGCCTGCCGCCAGGCCTCTCGCTCGACGCCGCGAGCGGCATCGTCTCCGGCTCCCCGACGGCCACGGCCGCCTCCTCCACCTTCACCATCACCGCGACGAACGCCGCCGGCAGTGCCCAGGTCGGCCTCGTCATCGCCGTGACCGCTCCGTCGACGGCCCCCGTGATCCGCTCCTTCGCCGCGAATCCGGGCGTGGTCGGTCCGGGGGGGAGCGCCACACTCTCCTGGGACGTCACCGGTGCGACGGGCCTCTCCATCTCCTCCGGCGTGGGCGCCGTCACCGGGGCCACGGGGAGCGTCGTCGTGAGCCCCGTCGCGACCACCACCTACGTCCTCTCCGCCACGAACCCGGTCGGATCGGTGACCTCGTCCGCCACCGTCACCCTCGGGGATCCGCCGCCGTCGAACCTCCAGTACCCGAGCAACCCGGTCACCTACTGGGTCGGCGTGCCGGTCGATCCGCCCAACGCGCCCACCTTCGACGGCGGGCCGGTCACCCGGTTCGAGGTCCAGCCGGCCCTGCCGGCGGGCCTCGTCCTCGACACGGCGACCGGGACCATCAGCGGCACCCCCACCACCGCGGGCATGTCGACCGTGCACACCGTCACCGCCGTGAACGCGACGGGGACCGCCTCGGTGGACCTGCTCCTCACCGCGACCGACTTGCCCCCGATCGGATTCCCGATCGTCTACTGGTTCCTGGGCACGCCGGCGGCCATCGGCGCCGGCGAGACGAGCGCGCTCGCCTGGGACACGCAGGACGCCACCACCCTCACCATCGACCAGGGCGTGGGAGACGTCACGACCCTCGCAGGCGCGGACGTCTCCCCGGCGACCTCCACGACGTACACGCTCACGGCGACGAACGCCCTCGGGTCCACCTCCCTCTCCTTCCAGGTGGCGGTGTCGGTGCTCGCTCCCACCGACCTGCGCTACGCGCAGAACCCCGCCTCCTACACGCTCGGCACGCCCATCGTGCCGAACGTCCCGTCGAACGCCGGGGGGATCGTCACCGCGTACACGGTCGACCCGGCGCTCCCGGCAGGCCTCTCCCTCGACGCCGCGACCGGCGTCATCTCCGGGACCCCCACCGCCATCGCCGGGCAGGCGACCTACACGGTGACCGGCGCGAACTCCGCCGGCAGCGCGCCGGTCGGGCTCGTCCTCACGGTGGCGCAGCCGGTGCTCGGCATCGTCACCCAGCCGGCCGGTCAGAGCGCGCTCCCGGGCGGATCGGCGACGTTCTCGGTGGTCGCCACCGGGGTGAGTCCGCTCCGCTACGTGTGGCGGCGGGACGGGGCGGCCGTGCAGGACGGCACGTCGCCCACCCTCACCGTGGACGTGCCGGCCGACCTCACCCTCGAGGGCGCCGTGTTCGACGTGGTGGTCTCCGACGCGACGAGCGCCAGCGTGACGAGCGCGCCCGCGGTCCTCCGGCTGCGCGGCTTCCAGCCCCTCGCCGGCCGGATGCAGGTCCGCCGCTACGGCCACACCGCCACCCTCCTCGACGACGGCCGGGTGCTCCTCGCCGGCGGGAACAACGGCGGCGCGTCGGTGGCGAGCGCGGAGCTCTTCGATCCGGCCACCGGGACCTTCGCGCTCACCGCGAGCTCGATGACCCAGTCGCGCCAGGGGCACGCGGCGGTGAAGCTCCCCGACGGTCGCGTGCTGGTGATGGGCGGCTGCATCGCCACCTCGCTCGCCTGCACCACCTACCTGCGCAGCGCCGACCTCTTCGACCCGGCCACGGGGCGATTCACCGCGGTCGGCGCCATGGCGGCGGCGCGGGCGTACTTCGCGGCGGAGTACCTGGCGGGCACGGGCGTGCTCGTCGCGGGCGGCTACCGGAGCGCCAACACGCCCCTCGCGAGCGCCGAGATCTTCCTGCCCGGAACCCAGGCCTTCGTGCCCACCGGCTCGCTCGCGACGCCGCGCGCCTACGCCGTGTCGTCGGTCCTCGCCGACGGGTCGGTCCTCGTCTCGGGCGGCCAGGGGACGCCCTCCGGCGCGAACCCGGTTCCCATCCTGGCGAGCGCCGAGCGCTACGTGCCGGCGTCGGGATCCTTCGTCGCCGCGGGGAGCCTGGGCGCGGCCCGCCGGTGGGCCACGTCCACGTCGCTCGGGGGCGGGCGCGTTCTCGTCGCCGGCGGTTCCGGCCCGGCGGCGCTCGCCTCCGCGGAGCTCTTCGGGGGAAGCGCCTTCGCGGTGACGGGATCGCTCCTGGAGGCGCGGTACGACCACACCGCCACCCGGCTCTCTCCCGACGGCGCGGTGCTCGCCTGCGGGGGCACCTCCGGCACCGCCTTCCTCGCGTCGGCGGAGATCCACGATCCCGCCGCGGGTGTCTGGAGCCCGGCGCCCGGGCTCACCGGGGCGAGGTCGCAGCAGACCTCCACGCCGCTCTCCGACGGGGTGAGCGTGCTCGTGGCCGGTGGCCGCGACCAGGCCTCCGGCTTCGCGCTCAACACCGCCGAGCTGTGGGCCCCTGCCCGGTGACGGCGCGGCGGCCGGCGCCCGGCCCGCTCAGGGGACGGGAGCCGTCACCGCCGGAAGCGGCAGGTCGTCGCCGGTGAAGACCGGCCTCCGCTTCTCCAGGAAGGCCTTCTTCCCCTCGACGTAGTCGGGACTCTCGAAGACGGCCCGCCGGAGCGCCTGGATCCGCTCGAAGGTGTCGGGGGAGACCGGGTGGCTGCGCGCCAGGATGCGCAGCTGCTCCTTGATGACCCCCACCGCGAGCGGCGAGTTCTCGGCGATGCGGCGGGCCATCTCGAAGGTGAAGGACTCGAGCTCCTCCCGCGGGACGAGGTGGTTCAGGATGCCCACGTCGAGGGCGCGCTCGGCCTGGACGGGCTCGGCGGTGAAGAACATCTCCTTCGCCACGCGCGGCCCGACCAGGTTGAGGAAGTGGAGGATGCCGCTGCAGTTGTAGGGCACCCCGAGCTTGGCGGGGGTGATGGCGAAGGAGGCGGTCTCGCAGCCGATGGCGAGGTCGCACACGAAGGAGAGGTCGCAGGCCCCGCCCCAGACGCTCCCCTCCACCATGGCGATGACCGGGGCCGGGAAGTGCTCCACCTGCCGGATCACGTGCTCGAGCGGGTCGGCGTAGTCGAGGGGATCGCGCCCCGGCTCGGGCAGGCTCTTCACGTCGAGTCCGGCCGACCAGACCTTCGTCCCGGGACGGGCCCGCAGGATCACCGCGCGGGCCTCCTCCTCGGCGAAGGTGACGAGCCCCGCGGTGATGTCCCGGAGCATCTCCGTCGAGAGGCAGTTGCGCCGGTCCGGGTCGTGGAGCGTGAGGACGCCGATGCGGTCCCGGACCTCTGCGATGGCGAAGGGCATTCCGATCCTCCTCGCGCCATCCTAGCGGCATCGGTCCAGGTCACGGGCGCCATCCGGGCCGGGTGGCGGCGGGCGACCCAAGCGGAGCTTCCCGGCGGGCCACCCGCACCCAGGGTCACGGGAGACGGACCCTCGCCGCCGAGCCCCCCGGCCAAGCTCGCGCCGTCCCGGGGAATTCGGCGGGTGGATGAAAGCGCCCCGGGGACCGCGCCTTGCACGGATCCGGGGCGTCCCCGGAGGTCCCCATGTCCGCGACGCACGCACGCGCGCCCCGCCGCGCCCCGCTCCCGCCCCTCCCGGCCCTCCTCCTCGGCGCGCTCCTCGCCAGCGCCGGGTGCACCGGCTCCACGGCGCCGCAGCCCACCGACATCCCCGACCCGGTGTTCACCGACCCTGCGGCCAGGCTGCTCGAGACCGAAGACGCCGAGACCTACGCGCAGGTGCTCTACTCCCAGTTCACGGCGCAGGACCCGGGGCTCGTGGATGCGTCGCGCCACGTCTACCTGACCTTCTACGGCGGACCGGGCCAGCGCGGCCTCGCCCTCGCCTTCCTCGACACCACGAACTGGCTGGGGAGGAGCTCCACGCCGCAGGCGCGCGCCCTCTGGATCCAGGGCAACGGCGACTGGCAGTACGCGGAGTACCGGCGGACGAACGAGTCGGAGCACTGGTGCGAGCGGTCGGCGCAGGAGGACCCGACCCGGGGGCAGGAGCCGCCCCGGGACCAGGTGTGGATCCACGGGATCCTCCACACCGATCCCCACCCGGTGACGGCGGCCCAGTGCACCCGGATCTGGGCCAGCTACTCGGCCGCCTACGCCACCATGGCCCGGCAGTTCCGGAAGGACGGGGTCACGGTGCACGCCCGGGCCTTCGCCCGGGGCGCGAGCGCGACGAGCGGCTTCTGGAACGAGTGCCGCACCATCCGCCGGCTCGTGGAGTCGGGCGACGTCGCCTCCTTCCGCTGCGCCGCCGTCGACCTCCCGCGGCACACCGAGGAGTCCGGCTGGGAGGACTGCCCGGCGAGCTGCCAGCCCTCGCCGTGAGCCGACCCCGGCACCCGGCCGTCCTTCACTTCCCGCCGGCGTCCTCGAGGCCGAGCTTCCTCCGGAGCGGCTCCACCGAGGGTGTCCGCCCCCGGAACTTCACGAAGAGATCCATGGGCTCGGCCGACCGCCCCTTCTCGAGCAGGTCGCGGAAGGCGCGGGCCGTGGCCGGGTCGAAGAGCCCCCTCTCCTGGAAGGCGGAGAAGGCGTCGGCGTCGAGCACCTCGGCCCACTTGTAGCTGTAGTAGCCCGCCGCGTACCCGCCGCCCGGCCCGAAGACGTGCTGGAAGTAGGTGGTTCGGTAGCGCGGGACGATCTGCGGCGGCATCCCCATGCGCGCCAGCGCCACCCGCTCGAGCGCCGCGGCGTCGGGCTCGGCCGGCGCCGAGAGGGTGTGCCACTCGAGGTCGAGGAGCGCGGCTGCCAGGTACTCCACGTTCTTGAACCCCTGGTCGAATCGCTCCGACGCCTGGAGCTTCTCCACGAGGTCCTTCGGCATGGGCTCGCCGGTCTTCCAGTGGCGGGCGTAGGTGGCGAGCACCTCCGGCTGGAAGGCCCAGTTCTCCATGATCTGCGAGGGAAGCTCCACGAAGTCGCGGGGCAGCGGGCCGTACCCCTCGTAGCGGCGCTTCGCGAGGATGGAATGGAGCCCGTGGCCGAGCTCGTGGAAGAGCGTCTCCACCTCCTCCTGCGTGAGGAGCGCCGGCGCGTCGCCGGCCGGCCGGCTGAAGTTCGCGGTGTTGGTGACGATGGGGCGGACCTCCTTGCCGTCCTTCACCCACTGGCCGCGCAGGCCGCTCGCCCAGGCGCCGGAGCGCTTGCCGGGCCGTGGGTGGTAGTCGACGAGGAAGACGGCCAGGTGGGAGCCGTCGCGGTCGGTCACCTCGAAGGCGCGGACCTCCGGGTCCCAGCGGGGGAAGTCGCGGAGCTCGGTGAAGCGGATGCCGTAGAGGCGGCTCGCGACCCCGAAGGCCCCCTCGCGCACCCGGTCGATGGGGAACCAGGCCCGCACCTCGTTCTCGTCGAGGTCGTAGCGGGACTTCCGCACCTTCTCCGTGTAGTAGAACCAGTCCCACGGCTCGAGCGGGTGGTCCTTTCCGCTGGCGCGGATGGACGCCTCGAGGGCGCGGGCCTCGCGCGCCGCCGCCCCCTTGGCCGGGCCCCACAACCCCTCCACGAGCCCGTAGGCGGCCCCCGGCGTGCCGGCCATCTGGTCGTCGAGCACGTAGTCGGCCCAGGTGGGGAAGCCGAGCAGGCGCGCCTTCTCGACGCGGAGCGCGGCGGTGCGGGAGGCGATGGCCTTGTTGTCGAGCGGGCCTCCCTGGTCGCAGCGCGTGGTGTAGGCCTGGAAGGCCTGCCGGCGAAGGTCGCGGTCGTCGGCGTACCGGAGGAAGGGCCAGAGGCTCGGCGCGTGCAGCGTGACCACCCATTTCCCGGGCAGCCCGGCCTTCCGCCCCGCCTCGGCCATGGCATCCACCGTGCCCGGCGGGAGCCCGGCGAGCTGGTCGGGCCGGTCGAGCACGAGGCGCCAGCCGTTGGTGGCGGCGAGCAGGTTGTCGCCGAACCTCACGCCGAGCGAGGTGAGCTCCCCGTTCAGCGCCTTGAGCCGCGCCTTGGCGGCGGGATCGAGGCCGGCGCCGGCGCGGACGAAGGCCCGCCAGGTGCGCTCGAGCAGGACCTTCTGGTCGGGATCGAGGGCCTGCGCCTCGCGGCCGTCCCGGACCGCCTTCACCCGGAGGAAGAGGCGGTCGTCGAGCATGACGTCGTCGCGGTGGCGGGTGAGGCGCGGCGCCATCTCGCGCTGGATGGCCTGGATCTCCTCGGTGGACTGCGCGGAGACGAGCGTCCCGAGCACCGCCTGGATGGAGGAGAGCCGCTCCCCGGAGGCGCCCAGCGCGGCCACCGTGTTCTCGAACGTGGCCGGGGCCGGGTTCACGGCGATGGCCTCCACCTCGGCCCGGTGGGCCGCCATGGCGGCCTCGAGCGCCGGGCGGAAGTGGGCCGGCTCGACCCGATCGAACGGCGGCAGGCCGAAGGGGGCGGTCCACTCCGCGAGGAGCGGGTTCGCGGAGGTCGACGGCACGGGCGCCGCGGGGGTCGCGGCGAGCGCGAGGGCGAGGGATGCGAGGACGGGGTGCATGGGCTCTCCGTGGGGGTGTTTCCGGGTCAGCGGGGCGGTCGGCCCCGCGAGTCGATGTACGCCTGGACCTGGGCGGCGATTCCCGGCGCCCGGGGGCGGATGGCCTCCACCTCCCGGCGCGCCGCCGGCAGGTCCCCGACCTGGGCGAGCGCCAGCGCGAGCTGGGCGCGGGCGAGCGGGTAGCCGCCGATGACGTCGCGCGCGCCGCCGAGCAGCCGGATCACCTCGTCGGGGCGCCCCTGCCCGTTCCAGCAGGCGGCCAGGTTGGCCCAGGCCTCCGGGTAGGCGCGCCGGACCGCGATGGCCCGCTCGAAGTACGGGGCGGCCTCGTCGTAGCGCCCGGCGTCGAAGCGCAGCGTGCCGAGGTCGAACCAGGGCTCGGCGAGCTTCGGGTCGAGCGCGATGGCCTTCCGTAGATGAGCCTCGGCCTCGGCGGTGCGCCCCGCGTCGGCGAGCGCCACGCCCAGGCTCTCGTGCCCCATGGCGTAGGCGGGGTCGAGCCGGACCGCGTCCTGCAGGAACGGCATGGCCTCGGCCCGCCGCCCGGTCCGGGTGAGGGCCACGCCCAGGTTGTGGCGGGGCCTCGCCTTCCCGGGCGCCTGCGCCACGGCGTCGGTCCAGAGGGCCACCTCGCTCCGCCAGGCCTCGTTCCGCCTCCAGGTGACGGCGCCGAGGACGGCGGCGAGGACGAGCCCCACCGCCGCGGTCGAGGCGGCGACCCTCCCCGGGGCGATCCGGCGTGCGCCGAGCGCGACGCCGGTGCCGACGGCGAGGGAGAGCCCGGCGAAGGGGAGGTAGACCCGGTGCTCGTACATGAGATCGACGATGGGGATGAGGCTCGACTCCACGGAGAGGCCGAGGAAGAACCAGAGGATCCCGAGGGCAACGAGGCGGACCGCCGGATCGAGGGGGCGCGAACGGCGCGTGGAGGCCGCGGCGAGCAGGAAGGCCGCGAGGCCGAGGACCGCCAGGAGGAGCGCTCCCGCCCCCAGCACCGCCGGGTCGGCGAGCGAGGTGCGGAGCGCCACGTCGTGGTCGATGGTCTGGCCCGACGGGTAGGCGACGAGCCCCAGGTAGCGGACCACGACCGTGGCCTGCGTGAGCAGGTAGTCGGCGCGGGACATCGCCGTCTGCACGCGGGTCGGCGTGACGGGGCTCTCCGCGCCGCCCGGCGCGGCCGCGGCGACGAGCAGCGTGGCCGGGATGAGGACCATCGTGGCCGCGAAGGGGACGAGCCCGGCGAGCCGCCTGCGCCAGGGACCCTCGAGGAGGACGGCCTCGACGAGCAGGAGGGCCACCGGCAGCGTGAAGGCGATTTCCTTTGAGCGCATGGCGAGCACGGCGGCGAGGAGCGCCCCGGCGTAGGCCGCCCAGGGACGCCATCCTCCCCTCCCCTCGTCGCGGGCGAGCCGGAAGCGCAGGTAGAGGACGGCGGCGAGGAGGTAGAGGAGCGTCGCCAGCGAGGCCAGCCGCTGCACGACGTAGGTCACCGCCTGGGTCTGGATGGGATGGGTGACGAAGAGCAGCCCCGCCGCGAGCCCGACCGCCGGCGCCGACGGGGCGATGACCGATCCGCGGAGCCTCGGCGCCCGGAAGGCCGTGACGGCGAGCGCGAGGACGAGCAGCGCGGAGGCGAGGTGGATGGCGAGGTTCGTGCCCCGGTGGAAGCTCGGGTCGTTCCCGGCCACGGCCCGGTCGAGCGCGAAGGTGAGGAAGGTGAAGGAGCGGTTGGGCTGCGCGGCGTGGCCCGCGCCGCCCGGGAGGTAGGAGAGCGGTTCGTCGAGCTGGGCGTTGCGGGCGACGTTGGGGGTGTCGTCGAAGACGAAGGCGCCGGGAAACGCGCTCGAGTACGCGAGGAGGCCGGCGAGCACGATGGCGGCGGGCGCCAGGATCCGGGCGTTTCTCATGGCCTCGCCGACGTTTGTACGCGACGGAGGCGCTGCGGTGAAGCGGGGAGACGGGCCGGGGCCGGCCGCGGCGGAGGGCGCGGAGCCCACCCTCCCCCAGGGCCGAGGGAGGGCGGGTCCGCGTCGCGGCCGCCGCCGCTACTTGAAGTACGGGGTGACGGCCACGTCGATCCGCGCGAGCAGATCGGCGGTGAGGGCGTCGGGAACCGCCGGGGCGGGGAACCCGCCCAGGATGTCGCCGCGCGCGGCGAGCAGCTCCAGGTACGCCGAGGTGATCTGGACCTTCTTCAGGACGTCGACGGCGGTGCGCCGGCTGGCGAAGCTGGTCACGCCGTTCGTGTTGCGCAGCCATCCTCCCTCCTCGGCGAGGAAGGCCGCGTTGAGGCCCGCGTCGGTGCCCACCGGCGGGTCGTTCACGATGGCGTTGCCGCCCGAGGTGCGTGCGGAGGCCGGGTCGAGGAAGAGGCGGCGGTTCACGAACCCGGACCAGGCGTTCACCCGGGAGGGGATGGCGACGGAGGGCGGGGGCTCCTGGCCGGTGACGTAGGCCGTGGCGTAGAGGAAGCCCAGCTGCCGGGTGGCGCTCGTCGCCCCGGCCCGCGCGTAGGCAAGCAGGCTGTTCGTGACGAAGCTGCCCGGGACGAACGGGAAGGTCGGGTCGGTGAGGTAGGTCCCGACGATGTCCAGGTAGATGGGGCCGAAGAACTCGTTCAGCGGGTCGGCGCCCACGTCGAAGCGCGTGCAGTCGGGGTCGAGCTGGGTGTCCTCGTCGGTGCAGAACGGATCGGCGGGCTCGTCGGCGGAGAGGCCGTAGAGCAGCTTCACCGCCGCCACGTCGTAGCTCTGCGGCGTGAAGACGTTCACCTGATCGAAGTCGTCGATGTACTCCATGATCGACGACGACGGCGGCACCAGCGAGCCCTTGAAGTTGTGGCGCAGGCCCAGCGTGTGGCCGATCTCGTGCAGCACCACGCCGGCCACGTAGTCCTCCACCATCCGGATGCCGGTCCGGCCGTTCACCGCCGGGGCGGTGGCGACGCGGATCTTGGAGGAGACGGTGGCGAGGTCCTCACCGAGCAGCGGCGAGATGGGGAACTCGCAGAGGGTCTCGGGGTTCATGCCGTTCCAGCCGAAGCGGAACTTGGCCTTGGGGGCGGCGGCGAAGAGGTCGGGCTTCTGGGGCCGGGCGTTCCAGGCGTCGGGGTCGAAGAGGAAGGAGCCGATGTCGACCCAGATGGTGTTCAGGTAGACGGAGGCGCCGCGGATCTCGCCGCTGTTCGGGTTCGTCCGCCAGTCGGCGAAGGCGAAGCCGAGCGCCGGGTTCACGTCGAGGTAGATGAAGTTCGTGGCGTCGTCGCCGGGCGTGGCGGCGTCGTCGCCCACCACCGCCTCGAGGACCTTGAAGCCGAAGGCGGCGTTCCAGTTCTCCACGCCGCGCTTCACGGCGCCGGCGATGTCGTAGCGGCCGTAGAACGGGTCGGCGGCCAGCTTCTTCACGTAGGGCGAGATGGTCCAGCGGATGGGCTTCATGCCCGGCTTCACGTTCCACTTCACCGGCGTCTGGATCTCGCCGCCGGTGTTGGGGACGAGGCGCGGCCAGGAGCGGAAGAAGTACTCCTGCGAGGGCAGCGCACCCGGGGTGAACCCGGCCCCCTCCTTGTACTCGCGCAGCGCGATGCCGAGGGTGCCGGAGACGCGGTTCAGGTTGATCTCGGCGCCCGACCAGTCGTGGATGGGCGCACTGGCCTCGCCGGTGAAGACCTGCTGGAAGGCCACGCCGTCGGCGAGCTTCTTGAAGCCCTGCAGGTAGGAGAGCCCGACCTTGAACTGGGGCGGCTGGTAGAGGTAGTCGGCGAAGAGGCTGAAGCGGTTCAGGCCCGCGGCCGGGTCGATGAGGACGTACTTGTCGCGGTCCTGGTCCTTGTTGAACTTGTCGCTCGCGGTGACGAGCGGCCAGGCCTCGAGGACCAGCGTCGGGTCGAAGACGTCGCTGATGGTGTTCACGTCGGAGGCGTCGAAGAGGAAGAGCTTGTCGTTCTGGATCTTGAACGACACCACCCGCGTGCCCACCGAGGACGCGGCGCCGCCCTCCACGCCGAACGGGTTCACCTGCTCGACGTAGGCGGAGAGGAAGTAGCGGCGGGAGAGCTCGGACCTCTTGATGGCGAGGTAGAAGCTCTCGCCGGCGGCGAGCTGGCTCGAGGCGAGCGAGCGCAGCTGGCCGCTGCGCAGCTGGCTCGCCGCGGACGTGCCGAGATCCCTCGGCACGGCGACGAAGGCCGACCCGTCGAGCACCCCGGGGGCGGCTGCCCCCTCCGGCGCCGACGCGCTGCCCCCGCAACCGGTGGTCACGAGAATCGATGCGGCTGCGAGCAACCAAGCGCCGCTCCTGGCTCCCTGGCTCATCTTGTCTCCTCCGTCGTGTGGTGGGCCCGACCCCTGTCGGACAGCGGACCACACGAAAGCGGACGGAGTAACGGGACGGGACCCGCTCGGCGCACCCCATGCGGGGCCTCACCGAAAGAAAACGGGTCGTAAATATTTGTAGATTCTAAGCATTACGACGTACTGCGTCGTCGACGAGCTCCTGCCAGGGGGCCCATGCACGGGCCGCATGGGGGAGGTCCCAGGCCGCCACGCAGTCGCCGTTCGCCCAGGGCTCGAGGTCCCGGCACATCCGCGGCCGGTCGTCGAACCGGAGGCTGCAGCCTTCCCGCGCGAGGAAGACGCAGGGGGAGCCCTCGGCCCCCGTGTCGACGGCGCCGCTCGCCCGCTCCCGGACCGTGGCCGGACGCGGGTAGCGGATCACCCGGAAGCGCTCCTCGGCCCGCGGGGGCGCGCCGCCCTCCCAGGCGACGCCGACGTGGCGGGCGAGCACCCAGTCCCCGGAGGCGAGCGCGGAGGCCAGCGCCGCCGCCGGGTCGGGCGCACGCAGGAACCGCTCCGGCTCCTCCGCTCCCGGCCGGGTGAGGCAGCACTCGCCGCAGGCGGCGCAGAGGTCGGGGCGCTCGTTCGTCATCCGGCCGGCGCCGGCGCGCGCGCCAGGACGATCTTCAGGACGACGAAGCCCACCACACCGGAGATGGCGGACGCGGCGAGGATGCCGAGCTTCGCCGAGGCGAGGAGCGGCCCCTCCTCGAAGGCGAGCCCGGCCACGAAGATCGACATGGTGAACCCGATCCCGCCGAGGATGCTCGCGCCGTAGAGCTGCGCCATCGTCACCCCGGGAGGCAGCTCGGCCTGGCCCGTCTTCACCGCCAGGAGCGAGGTGAGGGTGATCCCCACCTGCTTGCCGAGGAAGAGGCCGAGCACGATCCCCAGGCTCACCGGCTGCATCAGCGCCTCCTGGATGCGGCCGTCGAGCCGCACCCCGGCGTTGAAGAGCGCGAACACCGGCAGGATGAGGAAGGCCGTGATGGGGTGGAGGTAGCGCTCCAGCGCGAAGCCGGCCGGGAGGAAGTCGAGGGTGGCCGTGGCCACCTCCTCGATGGCCTCCATCTGCTCGCGGTTCTTCACCATGCTGTCGCGGCTGAGGGACCGCCCCTGCAGGAAGGCCAGCCGGCCGCCCACCGCATCGATGAACTGCTGCGGCTCGATGCGGGCCCGGACCGGGAGGGCGAGCGCCACGAGGATGCCGGCCACGGTGGCGTGGACGCCCGACGCGAGCATGGCCGCCCAGATCCCCAGGGCGAGGATCAGGTAGAGGCTGTACATGCGCGCGGTGAACCGGACCGCGAGGAAGAGGAGCGCGAGCAGCGCGGCGTCGGCGCCGAGCGCGAGCAGGTTCACCCGCTCCGTGTAGAACACGGCGATCACCAGCACGGCCCCCAGGTCGTCGGCGATGGCGAGCGCGGTGAGGAACACCTTGAGCCCCACGGGCACGCGGGACCCGACGAGCGCCAGCACGCCGAGCGCGAAGGCGATGTCGGTCGCCATGGGGATGCCCCAGCCGCGCTCCCCGGGCGTGCCGCCGTTCAGCCAGGCGTAGATGAGCGCCGGGGCCACGAGCCCGCCTAGCGCCGCCGCCACCGGGAGCAGCGCGCTCCGGAAGGTGGAGAGCTGCCCCACCGAGAGCTCGCGCTTGATCTCGAGCCCCACGACGAAGAAGAAGATCGCCATGAGCCCGTCGTTCACCCAGTGGGCCGCCGACATGGAGAAGCTCCACCGGCCCACGGTGATGCCGAGCGGCGCATGGAGCATCCGGTCGTAGAGATCCGCCCACGGCGAGTTGGCCCAGACGAGCGCCACCACCGTGAAGAGCATGAGGAGGATGCTCCCCGAGACCTCGGAGTGGAAGAAGCGCTGGAAGGCGCCGCGCGCCCCGGCTTGCCCATCGGCGATCTGGCTCATGGGGCGTCATCTTAGCGGCGGATCGAAGCGGGGGTAGGATCCCTTGGGTGTTCTTCGCCCTGTCCAAGATCCTCGACCTCCTCCTCGCGCCCCTCACCTGGGCGCTCCTCCTCCTCGCCGCCTCCCTCCTGTGGCGGAGGCGGACCGCGGCCCCCTGGCTCGCCGCGGCGGCGGGCGGCGTGCTCCTCGCCTTCTCGCTGCCTCCGGTCGCGAACGCGCTCACCGGCGCCGCCGAGGAGGGAGTCCGGAGCACGATGCGCCCCGAGGTGATCTACGACGCCGCCATCGTCCTCGGCGGCGGGATCGACCCGTCGGCCTCCGCGCGGAGCGGGGAGCCCGAGCTCAACCCGTCGGGCGACCGGCTGGTGGCGGGCGCGCTGCTCCTGCGATCCGGCCAGGTCCGGAACCTGCTGCTGTCCGCCGGGGGATCCGACGCCTCGCGCCGGGTCGAGGCCGACTGGGGCGGCGTGCTCTGGAAGCGCATGGGCCTGCCGGAGGATCGGATCGTGCTCGAGCGGGAGAGCCGCAACACCCGCGAGAACGCCCGGGAGAGCGCCCGCATCGTCCGGGAGCGGGGGTGGAAGACGCTGCTCCTCGTCACGAGCGCGATGCACATGCCGCGCGCCGCGGCGACCTACCGGGCGGCCGGGCTCGACGTGGACCTCCTGCCGGTGGACCACCGCGCCGGGGAGAACGCGAGGAACCTGCTCCCGCGGGCCGAGGCGCTGGAGCGGAGCACGGAAGCCCTGCGGGAACTGGCCGGGCGGCTCGTCTACGGGGCGGTGCTCTACTGAGCGTCGACCGGCGCCCCGCGATGGGGCGCAGAGCCCTGGCCGCAGAAGCGCAGGACGACCTTGCGCAGCTCGCGCAGCCCGAACGGCTTCTCGAGCAGGGTGTCGGGCGGGGTGCGGGCGAGGAGGTCGGTGATGCCGTCGGGATCGGCGGTCATGACCACGACCGGGAGCGCGGAGATCGCCGGGTCGGAATCGGATCGCAGGTGGTGGAGGAACTCGGTCCCGTCCATGCGGGGCATCCAGTGGTCGAGGAGGACGAGGCGCGGCCGCGCCCCCGACCGGATGGCGTCGAGCGCGGCGCGTCCGTCGCTGGCCGTGGCGACCTCGTAGCCGAGATCGGCGAGAACCTGGGAGAGCAGCTCCCGGTGCTCCACGAGGTCGTCGACGATGAGGATGCGGGGAGCGGGGCCGGACATGGACGGATCGGTTCTACCGCGGATCACGGACGTGGGCGGGTCGATTCACGATTCGACACACGGGAGCGTTGCACCCCCTGGCGCCGGGGCCTAGGAACCCCCGGTGCTCCTCCTGCGCGACCTCCACAAGAGCTTCGGGGATCGGGTCGCCGTGGACGGGCTCTCCCTCACGGTCGGGCGCGGCGAGGTGGTGGGGCTCCTCGGCCCGAACGGGGCGGGCAAGACCACCACCATCCACATGGCGGTGGGGCTCCTGCACCCCGATCGGGGCGAGGTGCTGCTCGGGGGCGAGGGATCGCCCCGCGATCCGCGGGTGCGGAGGCTGCTCGGACTCGCTCCCCAGTCGCTCGCGCTCTACGACGCGCTCACCTGCGAGGAGAACCTCCGGTTCTTCGGACGCGTCCAGGGGCTCGGGGGCCGGGCGCTCGGCGAGCGGGTCGAGTGGGCGCTCGGGTTCGCGGCCCTCGAGGACCGGCGACGCGACCGGGCCGGCGTGCTCTCCGGGGGAATGAAGCGCCGCCTCAACCTGGCCGCCGCCCTCGTGCACGACCCGGCCCTCGTCCTCCTCGACGAGCCCACGGTGGGCGTGGACCCACAGTCGCGCAACGCCATCCTCGACCGCGTGCTCGAGCTGCGCGGGGCCGGCCGCGCCGTCGTGTACACCACCCACTACATGGAGGAGGCATCCCGCATCTGCGACCGCGTGGCCATCGTCGACCAGGGGCGCGTGCTCGCGCTCGGCACGGTGGCCGAGCTCGTGGCGCGGCACGGAGGCGATCCCACGCTCGTCGTCCGCGCGGACGGGGAGGAGCGTCGCCTGCGCACCCCCGACCCCGCCGGCGAGCTCGCGCGGATCCTCGCCTCCCGGCGGGTGGACGACTTCCGGGTGGAGCGCGCAGACCTCGAGGCGGTCTTCCTGGGCCTCACCGGGCGGAGGCTCCGCGACGGATGAGCGCCTCGCGCCTCCACGCCATCCTGGCCCTCGCCGGCAAGGACCTGCGGATCCTCTCCCGGAATCGCGCCACGCTCTTCTTCGCGCTCGGCTGGCCCATCCTCATGGCGCTCTTCTTCGGGTACGTCTTCGGCGGCGGAGGCGAGCGGGGGCGAATCCCCGTGGCGTTCGCCGACCAGGACCGGACGGCGGCGTCGGCGGCGCTTCGTTCCCGGCTCGTGGAGGCGGGGGGCATCGAGGTCACGGATGCGTCCCCGGAGGAGGCCACCCGCCTCGTCCGCCAGGGGAAGCGTTCCGCCGCGGTGATCGTGCCGCCCGGCTACGGCGAGGCCGCCGACCGGGTCTTCCACGGCGCGCCGCGGCGGATCGAGCTCGAGCTCGACCCCGCCCGCACCGCCGAGGGAGCCATGCTCGAGGGCATCCTCACCGGCGCGGCCATGGCCTCGATGCAGGAGCTCTTCACCGACCCGGACCGCTCCCGCGCCATGGTCGAGCGTTCCCTCTCCGACCTGGACACCTCGCCGCCCGGTCCGCAGCGGGACGCGACCCGCAGGCTCCTCGGCGAGGTCCGCTCCTTCGTGGGCACCGGCCCCTCGCAGGGGAGCCGGGGCACGGCGTGGAAGCCGCTCGAGATCGTCCGGCGCGAGGTGCGCAACGAGAAGGCGGGCCCGCGCTCGGCCTTCGACTTCACCTTCCCGCAGGGGATCCTCTGGGGCGTCATCGGCAGCGCGCTCGGCTTCGCCCTCTCCCTCGTCACCGAGCGCACGCGGGGCACGCTCCTGCGCCTCGAGACCGCTCCCCTCTCGCGCGTCGACGTGCTCCTCGGGAAGGCCCTCGCCTGCTTCACCGCCATCGCGCTGGTGGAGGCGCTGCTCCTCGCCCTCGGGATGGCCTTCTTCGGGATCCGGCCGGGCTCCCCCTGGCTGCTCGCCGCGGCGGCGCTGTCGGTGGCCGCCTGCTTCGTCGGGATCATGATGACGGTGGCCGTCATGGGGCGGACCGAGCAGGGCGCGGGAGGCCTGGGCTGGGCGGTGATGATGCCGCTCGCCATGTTCGGCGGCGGCATGATCCCCCTCTTCGTCATGCCCTCCTGGAT
>JBAVCR010000009.1:0-5348 GCA_049586815.1 Anaeromyxobacteraceae bacterium | reverse complement strand
ATCGACGCCGACGCGCTCGCCCGCGACGCCGTGCGTAAGGGCAGCCCGGCGCTCGCCGAGGTCTCCCGCGTCTTCGGCCCCGGGGTGATCGGCCCCGACGGCGAGCTCGACCGCAAGGGCATGGCCGCGATCGTGTTCCGCGATCCGGCGGCCCGCGCACGCCTCGAGGGCATCGTCCACCCCGCCGTCCGGGCCGCGGTGGCGGCCGAGACCGCCCGCCTCGCCGCGGCCGGACGCGACCTCGCCTTCTACGACGTCCCGCTCCTCTACGAGCGGGGGCTCGACCGCGAGGTCGACTGCGTCGTGGTGGTGCATGCGCCCCGCGAGGTCCAGCTCTCCCGCCTCCGGGCCCGCGACGGCCTCTCCCCGACCGAGGCGGAGGCCCGCCTCTCCGCCCAGATGCCCGTCGACGAGAAGGCGGCCCGGGCCGACGTGGTCGTGGACAACCGGGGCGACCTGGCCTCGCTCCGCTCCCGGGCTGGCCCGCTCCTCGCCGCCCTCCGTTCGGGCCTGTCCCGTCGCCTTCCCAACGCGCCCCCGGCGCGTTATTGACGGGGAGCGATGGCCGAACCCACCGGCACCACCCTCTTCACCGGATACCCCGGCTTCATCGGGCGGCGCCTGGTCCGGCGCATGCTCGAGGTCGGCCACCCCGGACGGCTCGTCCTGCTCGTGCAGCGCGAGCAGGCCGCGGCCGCCCGCGCCGAGGTGGCGCGCCACGCCCCGGCGGAGGTCGAGGTCTGGGAAGGCGACGTCTCGGCCATGCACCTCGGCCTCTCCGGCCGGGAGTGGAAGTCGCTCCTGCGCGACGTGGCCACCATCTGGCACCTGGCCGCGGCCTCCCGGCTCGACTCGGCGAGCGACGTCGCCCGGCGCATCAACGTCGAGGGGACGCGAAACGTCCTCGAGCTGGCGCGCGCCTCCGAGCGCCGCCCCCGCCTGCACCACTTCTCCTCGGCCTTCGTCGCCGGCGACCGCCGGGGCGTGATCATGGAGGACGAGCTCGACGTGGGGCAGCGGTTCCGCACCCCCTACGAGCTCAGCAAGGCCCGCGCCGAGGAGCTGGTGCGCCGCGCCATGGGCGACGTGCCCGCCACCGTCTACCGGCCGGCCATCGTGGTGGGCGACTCGCGCACCGGCGAGATCGACCGCTTCGAGGGGCCCTACTACCTGGCCATCCTCCTCGTGACCTCCCCCCTCGCCGTCCCCCTTCCCCTTCCCGGGGATGGCGGGGCGCCGCTCAACGTGGTCCCGGTCGACTTCGTCGTGGAGGCGGCGCTCGCCATCGCCCGCGACCCGGCCTCGGTCGGCCGGACCGTCCACGTGGTCGACCCGGCGCCGCTCTCGGCCCGTCGCGTCTACGAGATGATCGCGGAGAGGGCGCACCGGCGCATGCCACGCGTCTCCCTGCCCCACAAGGTGGTGGACGCGGTCCTCTCCCTGCCGGTGCTGGAGCGGTTCTCCCGGCAGCAGCGGGCCGCCATCGAGTCGGTGAACCAGCTCGCCTTCTACAACCCGCGCAACCTGCTCGAGCTGCTCGACGGCACCGGCGTGCGCTGCCCGCCCATCACGAGCTACCTCGACCGGCTCATCGACTTCGTCCGCGACCACTTCGACCGGAAGCAGTCCCGGGAGCGGGTCCCCGACGACGACCCGCTCGCCCCACCCGATCCCGCCGCGGAGGACCCCGCGTGAAAAGCGCCACCGACTTCCACGTCGGCGACTCGTTCGAGCTGGTCCGCGAGGCCGACGCCTACCGGCCCGTCTACTACGCGGCCGTCTCCGGGGACTTCAACCCCATCCACATCGACCCCGAGATCGGACGCGCCGCCGGGTTTCCCGGCGCCATCCTGCAGGGCATGTGCACCATGGCCTGGCTGGCCGACGCCTGCACCACCTACCTGGGCGACCCGGCCCGGGTCCGGAAGCTCCGGGTCCGGTTCTCCCGCCCGGTGGTGGTGGGCGACACGGTCACCTTCCGCGGCCGGTGCGTGGCCGTGGAGGGCCCGGTGGTGCGCCTCGAGATCGAGGCCCGCAACCAGCGTGGCGAGGAGGTCCTGAAGGGGGCCACCGCCGAGGGCTGGGTGGAGGCCGCCTGATGCCCATCGACCCGCGCCACGTGGGGCGCCGCTACGGCCCCTTCCGCACCACGGTCTGCGCCGAGCGCATCCGTTCCTTCGCGGTCGCCGTCTCCGGCGGCGTTCCCGGCTACTTCGCCTCCGCGGTGGGCGATCCCCACCCCTGGAGCGTCGACGAGGAGGCCGCCCGGGCCTCGCCCCACGGGGCGCTCGTGGCCCCGCCCACCTTCGGGGTCACCTTCGCGATGCAGCCCTTCGCGCTCGCCTGCGCCGACCCCGAGCTCGGGCTCGACCTGCTGCGCCTGCTCCACGCCGAGCAGGAGTTCGAGCACGGCGCGCCGGTCCGCCCGGGAGACGAGCTCACCACCGTGGGCGAGATCGTCGAGGTCCGCTCCCGGGGGCCGCTCGACTTCATGACCGTCCGCACCGAGACCACGAACCAGGCCGGCCTCCGCGTGCTCGTGGCGCGCTGGATGGCGGTCATCCGGGGCTGACGGCGCCGGCGCCTCCCCCGGCACCGGTTACTTGATCACGCCCTCGGCCAGGAGCGCGGCCAGGATGCGGGCCGTGTCGAGCCGCGGGAGCCCGGAGAGCGCGAAGAGGTCGTCGTAGCACACCGTGCCGTCGATCTGCGCGAGGAGGAACCCGGCCCGGTGGTCGAGGTTCAGCCACATCACCTCTTCCGGATGGATGGCGAGGCGGGGCCGCGCCGAGAGCGGGCCCATCTTCGACTCGTACATCGCGACCAGCGTCGACTCGTTCTGGCGCAGGTACGCCCGGGCCTCGGCGTGGGTCGGATCGATGCGGAGGATGCGCTCGATCATCTCGAGGGAGCCGCTGAAGTCGCCGAGGGCGAAGAGCTCCCGGGCCGCCTCCATCCAGCCGGCCACGTCGCCGGGCGGCGGCGGCCGCGCCGGAGGGCGCTGGTCGGCCACGAGGGGGTGGATCTCCGACTTGTCGCCCACGGCGGCGAGGTCGAGGCCGTCCCCCTCCTCGACCACCACGGTGGCCGAGGTGGCGGGGCCGGCGTCCCAGGGCGACGGCGCGAAGGTGCCCTCGGAAGCGGGCGCCTCCTGTGGAGCCGGGGCGGCCTCGGGCCCGGGGCGCTCGCCACGGACCTGGCGCAGGTAGGCGCGGACCCGCTCGTTGCGAGGGTCGATCTCGAGGGCCTGCGTCCAGATGCGCTCGGCCTCGGTCGAGTCCCCGCGCGTGTAGGCCTTCACGCCCTGGTCGAGCAGCTCGGCGACGGTGGCCACCTAGGTCCCCCTCTCCCCGGTGACGCCGCCCCCGGCGAGCCCCTTGAAGAGCTGCAGGGCGCGGTCGAGCTGCTCCTCCACGCCGATCATCTGCTGGAGGTCCTTCGCCTCGATGGCCGCGCGGGCCCGGGCCACGACCTCCTCGGCGCGGGCCACGGCGTCCTTGCCGAACTTGCTCCGGGCCAGCGCGTCCTTCACCGCCGGCGAGAGCTGCTCCATCTCGGCGATCACCGCCTGGGTCCGATCCCGGAGGCGCTCGAAGTCGCCGACCTGGCGCCGGTCGAGCATCTCGTCGAGGTTCTCCTCGAGGATCCGGCGCATCTCGGCCTCTGTGAGCCCCGAGGTGGCGGTCACGGTGATGGACTGGCGGGTGCCGGTCGCCGAGTCGCGCGCCGAGACCCCCACGATCCCGTCGGCGCTGATGTCGAAGGTGACCTCGATCTCCACCTCGCCTCGCCGGGCGGGGCGGATGCCGTCGAGGACGAACTCGCCGAGGAGCTCGTTCTCCACCGCCTTCTCGCTCGCCCCCTGGAGGACGGCGATGCGCACCGAGGACTGGTTGTCCTGCACGGTGGTGAAGAGGTGGGACTGGCTCGTGGGGACCGTGGTGTTCCGCGGGATGATGGTGGCGAAGTACCCGCCCACCACCATGATGCCCAGGTTCTGCGGGGTGACGTCGAGGAGCAGGACCTCCTTCCCCTTCTGCGGATGCAGCAGCGCGTGCGCCTGGATGGCGGCGCCGAGCGCGACCACCTCCTCGGGGTGCACGCCGCGCGAGGGCTCCCGCCCGAAGAAGCTCCGCACCGCCTGCTGGACGCGCGGCATGCGGGTCATCCCGCCCACGAGCAGGACCTCGCCGATCTGGCCGGGGCGCACGCCGGCGTCCCGCAGGGTCCGGTCGGCCACCGAGATGGTGCGGTCGACGAGGTCCTGGGTGAGCTCCTCGAGCTTCTCCCGGGTGAGCTGCCGGTCGAGGTGGACGGCGGCCTTGCCGTCCGGCCCGCTCGCCAGGAACGGGAGGTGCAGCGCCGACTGGGGCACCTCGGAGAGCTCGATCTTGGCCCGCTCGGCCGCGTCGCGGAGCCGCTGCAGCGCCATCTTGTCCTGGCGCAGGTCGAGGCCGCCGTGCTCCTGGGCGAACGAGAAGGTGAGCCAGTCGATCACCCGGCGGTCGAAGTCCTCCCCGCCCAGGTAGGTGTCGCCGCCCACCGCGATGACGTCGTAGACGCTCTTGCCGACGTCGAGGATGGAGACGTCGAAGGTGCCGCCCCCCAGGTCGAAGACCACGACCTTCTTCTCCATCTGCTTGCCGAAGCCGTAGGCCAGCGCGGCGGAGGTGGGCTCGTTGATGATGCGGACCACCTCGAGGCCGGCGATGCGGCCGGCGTCCTTCGTGGCCTGGCGCTGGCCGTCGTTGAAGTAGGCCGGGACGGTGACCACGGCCTTCACGACGCGCCGGCCGAAGAAGGCCTCGGCGTCGGCCTTCAGCTCGGCGAGCACGAGCGCGGAGATCTCGGGGATGGCGAAGGGGCGGCCGCCCAGCACGGCGCGGATGTCGTTCCCCTCCGGGCCGGGCACGAGCTCGTAGGGGAGCACCTTGCGGGCGTCCTCCACCTCGGGAGCGCCCCAGCGGCGGCCGATGAGCCGCTTGGCCGCGTAGGCCGTGTTCTCGGCGTTGGTGATGGCCTGGCGCTTCGCCATGTGCCCCACGAGGCGCTTCCCGTTCCGGGCCACGGCGACGATCGACGGGGTGAGCGTCTGGCCGGTCCGGCTGGCGATGACCCGCGGCACGCCGTCGATGACGGTGGCCACCACCGAGTTGGTGGTGCCGAGGTCGATGCCGATGAAGGGCTCGTTCTCGTTCATCTGAGGAAGCTCCAGCGCAGCTTGCGCAGGCGCTCGCGCGCCCCGGTCAGGCCATCGTCCAGCTCGAGCGCACGCTCGAGCGACTTCCTCGCGTTCCCGGCGTCGCCCTGGGTGGCGAGCACCTCGCCGAGCGCCTCGTGGGCCGCGG
>JBAVCR010000008.1:0-2727 GCA_049586815.1 Anaeromyxobacteraceae bacterium | reverse complement strand
ACGTGGTTCCGTTCGGGTAGGACGGTCAGCGGCGACGGCGGCGTGCCGCGCGGTCCACGGAGGCGAGAGCCTCCCGGCAGGGCACGTGACGGGTCGACGAGGAGCTGGCCGCGTGGACGTCGCCAGGATCGTGGATCGCTACGTCTCCTCCAGGGATTGACGCCGGGACCTGCCCCGCGGGCGACCCCCGGGTGCCTTCCTCCCGTCCGCCGCCTCCTTCGACCTCCGCGGGGGCGACTTTCCCTTCGTCGCCCTCGCCTTCCTCGTCGGGGCCTTCCCCCTCGGCTTGCCGGGCTTCCTCGCCCGCTTCGCGGCGGCGGCGCGCCGGGCCGCCTCCACCGCCAGACGCCCCCAGGGCTCCATGTCCTCCGGCGACTCGTGGGCCAGGTCGGGCGGGCGGAAGTAGCTCGACCTCATCTCCTTCCCGCCGCCGACGAAGACCCACTGCCGGCAGCCCGCCTCCTCGAAGCGGGGACGCGTGGCCGCGTCGGTCTTGAGGAAGATCTCGTCGTCGTCGACGAGCCCGATCATCACGCCACCGCAGTAGAGGCCGTGACCCCCGAACATGGCGCGGGCGCGCACGGGGCCGACGCGGCCGAGCAGCTCGACGGCGAACTGGATGAATCCATCGGACTCGGGCACGCGGCACCTCCCCCGGGTTGTTCGGGGGACGTATAACCGGGTCGTGGCCGTCCGTCCCTCGCGCGACGTCTCGCTCCTCTTCGCGACGCGGAGCCTCCGGCTCTTCGCCTACGGTTTCCTGGCGGTCGTGCTCGTGCTCTACCTGTCGGCGGCCGGGCTGTCGGAGGGGCGCATCGGTCTCCTCCTCTCGCTCACGCTGCTCGGCGACACCGCGCTCTCGCTGTGGATCACCACCCACGCCGACCGGGTGGGGCGGCGGCGCATGCTGCTCCTCGGCGCGGTCATGATGCTCCTCGCCGGAGTGCTCTTCGCGTCCACCACGTCGTTCTGGCTCCTCCTCCTCGCCGCCACCGTGGGCATCATCAGCCCGGCCGGGAACGAGGTGGGCCCCTTCCTCGCCATCGAGCAGGCGGCGCTCTCCGAGACCGTGCCGGCGACCGAGCGCACCCGGGTCTTCTCCTGGTACGCGCTCACCGGGTCCTTCGCGACGGCGCTCGGCTCGCTCGCCGGCGGGGGGCTGTCCCAGCTGCTCCAGTCGCGCGGAGCCACCGCCCTGCAGGCGAACCGCACGGTCGTCCTGGGGTACGCCGCGCTGGGGGCGCTGCTGCTCCTCCTCTTCGCCCGGCTCGGCCCCGCGGTGGAGCCCCCGGCCGCGGGCCGCGTCGAGAAGCGCCCCTCGTTCCTCGAGCCTGGCCTCGGGCTTCGGGGCTCGCGCCGCGTGGTCTTCCGGCTCTCCTCGCTCTTCGCGCTCGACGCCTTCGCCGGCGGCTTCGTCGTCCAGAGCTTCGTGGCCTGGTGGTTCCACGCGCGCTTCGGCGCCGACGAGGGGATGCTCGGCGCCATCTTCTTCGGGGCGAACGTGCTGGCGGGGATCTCGGCGCTCTCGGCGGGGTGGCTCGCGCGCCGGTTCGGCCTCGTGAACACGATGGTGTTCACGCACCTGCCCTCGAACGTGCTGCTCCTGCTCGTGCCGCTCATGCCCACCTTCCCGCTCGCGGTCGGGGTGCTCCTGCTGCGCTTCTCGGTCTCGCAGATGGACGTGCCGACGCGGCAGTCCTACACGATGGCGGTCGTGACCCCGGCGGAGCGATCGGCCGCGGCGGGGGTCACCGGCATCGCGCGGACGGTGGGATCGTCCTTGGCGCCGCTGCTGGCCGGGCCGCTCTTCGCGGTGCCGGCGCTGGCGAGCGTCCCCTTCTTCGTGGCCGGCGGGCTCAAGATCGTCTACGACCTGCTCTTGTGGCGCGATTTCCGCAAGGTGAAGCCGCCCGAGGAGAGCTGACCGCTCCCGGGCGCCATCAGGCCTCGACGAGCACCGTTCCCGCGCTGCCCGGCTCCTCCACCGCGCGGCGCAGGTCGCCCTCGCCGAGCCGCCCCACGATGACCACGGACCGGGCGCCCTCCTTCAGCACGTCGAAGGACTCCTCGATCTTCGGGATCATCCCGCCGGAGATGGAGCCGTCGGCCACGCCGCGGTCGAAGTCGGAGCGGGTGATGCGCGGGATGCGGCTCGACGGGTCCTTCACGTCGCGGAGCACGCCCGGGGCGGAGGTGACGAGCACGAGCGCGTCGGCGCGGAGGGCGCCGGCGAGCTGGCTCGCCACCGTGTCGCCGTTGATGTTGAGCGGCTGCCCCTCGCGGTCGCACCCCAGGCAGGCGAGCACCGGGACGTAGCCCCGGGCCCACAGGTCGCCGAGGAGCGGCAGGTTGAAGCCCACCACGTCGCCGACGAGCCCCAGGTCGACGGGGTCGGGCCCGGCGCCGGCCATCACCCGCGGAGGGCGGCGCCGCGAGGCGATGACGTGGCCGCTCGCCCCGTGGAGCCCGACGCCGATCACCCCGTTCGCGAGGAGCCGGGCGCAGACGTCGACGTTCACCTTGCCGGCGACCGCGTACTTCATGACGTCGAGGGTGGCCGGGTCGGTGTAGCGGCGCCCCGCCACCATGCGGGTCTCGATGCCGAGCACCTTCTGGAGCGCGGTGGCCTGCGGGCCGCCGCCGTGGACCATGGTCACCCGGTGGCCGTCGGCGAGGACGGCGCGGACGTCGCGGGCGATGACGTCCATCTCCGGGGTGGCGGCGATC
>JBAVCR010000007.1:0-24621 GCA_049586815.1 Anaeromyxobacteraceae bacterium | reverse complement strand
CCCGTGGGCATCCCGCGGGCGAGGCTCATCCCCGACCAGGAGGAGAAGCCGAAGAAGCCGAAGCGGGCCAGGTTCTTCGCCGGCCAGGCCGCGAGCAGGAGGAGCGCTGCGGCAGCCAACGGAGCCGCCCTCCCCCAGGGGAGGCGGGGGCGCGCGAGCGCAAGGAGCAACCCCAGGAAGAGGACGAACCAGAGCGGGTGGAAAAGGCTCCGGGCGTGGACGAGGAGCCAGGCCGGGGCGAGCGCCGCGGCGAGGCGCCCCGGCGAGGGGCGGTCGACGTACCGGAACCCGAGAAGGGCCGAGAGGAGCAGGAGGAGGAGCTCGATCGGCGTGTAGAACAGGTAGTGCAGCGACGCGTAGAGGTACGGATTCGCGAGGACGAGGAGGACGACGACTGCTCGGACCGCGGGGCGCGCCACGACCCGGCGGGCGAGGAGCACGAGGGCGACGACCGCCCCCGCCCCCACCGCGAAGTAGAGCGGCTGGAGGATCGACTCCATGGGGATCCGGGCCGCGACCGAGAGCTGGAGCGCGAGCCCGAAGAGGAGGTTCAGGAGCGGCGGCTGGGCGTGCAGGTCGAGGAGCGCCCCCCCCAGGTCCTCGACGAGCGGCGGCCAGGGCAGGAGCTGCCAGAGGTCGGGCCAGACGTGGAATGCGCCGCCGAGCGCGTCCCACAGCGCGTAGAGCGCCGCGTACACGGCGAGGGCGAGGGCGATCTCCGCGTTTCGAGCCTTCACGCGCAGCCTGATCTAGCAGAAACTGTCGCCCCATGTCGGAGGGGCAGGCATCGTCTCGGTGGTCGTCCGTGGCGCCGGCGCTGGCGGCGCTCGCCGCCGTGCTGCTCGCGATGGCGCTCGCGGTGTCCGCGGGCATGTTCCACGAGACCGGCCTGCTGCTCGTCGCCTGCGCGGGCATCGCGTCCCTCGCCGGGACGCAGTTCCCTGCCCCGCCCCGGACGGACGTTCGTCCCGCGATCGCGATCCTCGGACTCGGGCTCGCTGCGAGCTGGGTCCTGGATCTCCTTTACCTCCCCGGGATCCTGGTGAACCCGGCCCGGCTGGGCATGTTTCGCCCGCTCCTCGCCACCGCCGGCGTCGTACTCCTCTCCTATGCGTTGCGCGGGCTTCCTCGGCCAGCGGCCCGGATCCGCTACCCGCTCCTCGTCGCGCTCGGCACGGGGCTCGCGGCCACGGTGATCCTCGCCTCCCCTCGCCCATCCATCGACGTCTGGTTCATACAGCAGCAGGGAGCCGCCGGGCTGCTTGCGGGCAAGAACCCCTACCAGCTTCTCTACCCGAACATCTACGGGCCCGGCACGCCGTACCTCGACCCGTCGCTCCTGACACCGGACGGCCGCTACATCACCGCGTACCCGTACATGCCCCTCCCCCTGCTGCTCGACGTGGCCGGCTTCCTCGTCGGCGACATCCGCTGGACCATGCTCGCGGGGATGGCCGCCTCGGCCCTGCTCATCGGACGCCTCGGCAGGGGAGCGGTGGCGGCCGAGCTTGCCGGAACGCTCCTCCTCTTCCAGCCGCAGAACTGGATGGTCGCCGAGATGGCCTGGACCGACCCGCTGGCCCTCACGGGTCTCCTCCTCGTTGTCCTCGTGGTGACGAGGCGCGCCGCGAACCCCGCAGATGGCGCCCCGCCCTGGACGTCCTGGGTCCTTTCCGGAGTCGCGGCCGGGCTCGCAGTCTCCACGAAGCAGTACGTGCCGCTCCTCGTGGCTCCGTTTCTCCTCCTGCTTCCCCGCGGAGCGCGCCTGCGGGCGGCAGCCGTGGCCACGGCAGTCGCCCTGGCGATCCTCGCACCCTTCCTGCTGCTCGATCCGTCGGCGCTCGTCCGGGGGGTGCTGGAGTTCCAGCTTCGCCAGCCGTTCCGCGAGGACGCGCTGTCCGTCCCGGCCTTCGTGTACCGGCTCGGCGGCCCGAAGCTCCCGCCGTGGCCGGCCTTCCTGATCGCCGGCGCGACCCTCGCCATCTCCGTGTGGCGGGGCATCGCCCCCGGCCGCCTGATGCTCGGCGTCGCCGCCACCTGGATCGCCTTCGTCTCGTTCAACAAGCAGGCGTTTGCCAACTACTACTGGCTGGGCGTCGGGCTCCTCTGCGCCGCCGTCGCCCTGTTCGCCGCGCCGGACGAAAGCCTCTAGGTACCCATCCAGGGGTAGGCTAGATTCCCCCGCGTGGTCCGGCAGGAACGCCTTCGAAACGCGGGGTTCGCCGCGCTCATCGTCCTAGGAGGACTGGTCGCCTGGTGGCCGGCCTTCCGGGCTGGATTCGTCTGGGACGACCGTACCCTGCTCCTCGACTCGCCTCTCGTCCGCGGCCCGCTCGCGCCCATCTGGCTCGGCACCGACGCGCCGGATTACTGGCCCCTCACCTGGACCTCCTTCTGGGCGGAGTGGCGCCTGTGGGGGACCGACCCGGCGCCGTACCACGCGCTCAACGTGGTGCTGCACCTCGTCGCGTCCCTCCTGCTCTGGCGGCTCCTCCGGGCGCTGCGGATTCCTGGGGCGGCGGTCGCCGGCCTCCTCTTCGCGGTCCACCCGGTCGCGGTGGAGTCCGTGGCCTGGGTCTCGGAGCGGAAGAACGTCCTGTCCGGGGTCTTCTTCTTCGCGTCCCTGCTCGCCTGGGCCCGGTTCGACGAGGGAGGCCGGAGGCGCGAAGGCGTGGCTTCCTTGGTCCTCTACCTGCTCGCCCTGCTCGCGAAGACGTCGGTCGTCATGCTCCCGTTCGTCCAGTTGGGCATCGCGCTCTGGCGGCGCGGGACGGTGACGCGGCGCGACCTCGCCCGGACTGGGCCCTTCTTCGCGCTCTCCGCGGCATTCGCGACCCTCACCATCTGGGTCCAGGGCGCCAACGTGGTGCGCGGCGAGGTGGCGGCGCGGGGCATGGCCGAGCGGATCGGGGGCGCTGGATGGGCCCTTCTCTCCTACGCGCAGAAGGCCTTCGTCCCCTTCGACCTCGCGCTCGTGTATCCCCGCTGGCCCGCGGACCCCCGATCGATGGCGTGGTGGCTCCCCACCGTCGTCGTGCTGGCCGCGAGCGCCGCCGTCCTCGTGCTCGGGCGACGGGCCTGGGCCCGACCCGTCGCGTTCGCCCTCGGCTACCACGCGCTCATGGTGCTCCCGGTGCTCGGCCTCCTCGACATGGCGTACTTCTCCGTCGCGCCGGTGTCGAACCACCTCCAGTACCTCGCGCTCGCCGCGCCCTGCGCCCTCGCCGGGGCGGGCCTGGCACAGCTTCACGGGCGAATGCCCGCCGTGGCGGTTGGACTCGGAGCCGCGGCCGCGATCGCCCTGGGAACCTGGACGTTCCATCGCTCCGCCGCGTTCGAGAACGAGTTGCGCCTGTGGACCCAGGCCGTGCGGGATGCTCCGGGGAGCTTTTACGCGGCGCTCAGCCTGGCGCAGGAACTGGGGGCGAACGTCAGCATGGGGGAAGCGGTCGGCGTCCTCCACGCCTTCGAGACGCGCTCCTCCGACGAGGCCGACCGGCACCTGGCCAGGGCCCACGCGCTCGTGTTCCTCCGGCGCCCGACAGACGCGGGGGCGGAGGCCATCGCCGCGGACGCTCTTCGGCCCGACGTCCAGCGCCAGATCGAGCTCGGACGCTTCCTGGTGACTGCGAGCCACGCGCCGGAGGCCGTCGGCTTCCTCGCCGACCGGGCGGAGCGCTACCCACGATCGGCCGACCTCCGCTACTGGCTGGCGGCGGCGCTCTGGCGCACGGGCAGGCCGGAGGAGGCCCGAAAGGTCGTGGAGGATGGGTTGCGGGCCGCCCCACAGGATCGAAAGCTCCGGGAAGCCGCGAAGATCTTCCGAGGTCCACCAGGCGGCAAGCCCACCTCGGGGAGCGCCCTGCCATGACCCCAGCACCTCCCCCGCGCTCGAGCGAGGTCCTGCGCTGGTCCCTGCCGGCGCTCCTGCTCGCCACCCTCGTGCTCGTGCCGTTCCTGGGGAAGGCGTTCACGATGGACGACACGGTGTTCCTCTTCGAGGCCCGCCACGTGCTCTCGGACCCACTTCACCCCCTGGCCTTCGACATGCCGTGGAATGGGAGGATGGGGAGGGTCTCGTCGATGGTCCCGACCGGCCCGGGAATGGCGTGGCTCCTCGTGCCCGCCGTCCTGTCTTCCCAGCCCGAGGTCGTGGCGCACGTCCTCCAGCTGGTCATGCTCTGGCTGGCCGTCGTCTCCACCGTGGCGCTCGCCCTCCGGCTCGGGGTGCCCACCCGCTGGTCGGCCGCGGCCGGATTGCTCGTCGGCGTCGCCCCGGCTGTGCTCGGAATGGCTGGGACGGCGATGCCGGACGTGCCCGCGATGGCGTTGGGGGCGGCGGGGATCCAGCAGCTCGTGGCCTGGAGGGACGACAGGCGCTGGCGACAGGCCGTGCTCGCCACGATCCTCCTGGGCCTCGCTCCCCTCGTGCGAACGCATCTCGTCGGGCTCTGGGGAGTGGGAACCCTGCTACTGGCCGGAGACGTCCTCTCGCCGCAGCGCTTTCGCGCGCGCCCCCTCGCGCGATGGATCCCGCTCGTCGCCGCGCCCTGCCTGGCAGCGGCGATCACCCTCCTCGCGCGGGATCCAGCGCCGCTGGCCGGCTCGATCGCGGACGCGGCGGCGCGCTACAGCGCCTGGCAGAACGTCGGGACGAATCTCCTGGCCTTCTTCGCGAGCTGGACGGTTGCCCTTCCCCTTGCAGTTCCCTGGGCCGCCGTGCACTGGGGACGTTTTCTCGGTCGCCCCCTGCTTCTTCTCCTCTCCTCGGCGGCCGCCGTGGCCCTTGTCTACTTCACCCACCCTCTCGACACGCCGTGGTTCGTCGCTCCGGTCGCGGGGCTCTCGGCGGCCGTGATCACTGACGTCTTCGCGGACGGATGGCGTCGTCGGGATGCGACCCAGGTTCTGCTGGGCCTCTGGCTCCTCCTGCCCTTGCCCGCAATCGCGTACGCCCACCTTCCCGCCAAGCTCCTGCTGGCGTCCGCCCCCGCCGCCGCCATCCTCGTGGCACGGGCTCTGGCGAGCGCACACGCCCTGGGGCGGCCGGTTCTCGTGGCGACAGTCCTGACCTCGTGCCTCCTCGGCGTGGCCGTCCTGAGCGCCGACGAGGCCTTTGCCGGACGTGGAAGGGATGCCGCCCGGACCCTCATTGCGCCGGAGGTGGCCCGGGGTAGGCGCGTGTACTTCGCCGGAAGCTGGGGCTTCCAGTGGTACGCTTCAGAGGCCGGGGCCGTCTTCTTCCCGCTGGAGCCCCCGTTCCCCCGCAACGGAGACCTGGTCGTCGCCTGCCGCAACTGCGAGCCACACATCCTGCCTGACGAGATGCGCGCGCTCGTGCCTGTTCGCCGGGTCGTCCACGCCGATCCGGGAGGCCGGGTCATGGACCCCGGCAGCGGGGCTGGCTTCTTCTCGAACCGGTGGGGCTACTTGCCCTGGAGCTGGAGCACCGGGATCCAGGAAGCCTTCGACGTCTACGTTGTCCGGCACCTGCAATGACAGCGTCGGCCCCCCTGGCGTCCCGCTGGTGGACGTGGGTCCTGGCGGCGCTGGCCGCCATCGGGGTAACCGCCTTCGTCCAGTTCGGCTTCGCCCCCGTTCCCTCCGACGCCGACACCGCCTACCACGCGGCCGTTGGACGGCTCCTCGCCGAGCACGGCATCCTCCGGGCCTTTCCCTGGACTCCGATGAGCTGGCTCGCCGACCACTACGCCGACAAGGAGCTGCTCTTCCACCTGCTCTTCGTCCCGTTCCTTGGACTGGGGTGGCTGACGGCTTCCAAGGTCGTGGGGACGCTCGCCGGTGCGGCCGTTCTCCTCGCCCTGTACGGCGTCCTCCGCGCCGAGCGCGTCCGCTTCGCCGCCGCCTGGGCCTTCCTTCCCCTGCTCGCGTCATCGGCGTTTCTCTACCGGTTCACGCTGGTTCGTCCGCACCTCGTCTCGATCGCGCTCGCCCTGGTCGTGCTCTGGTCGGCATCGCGCGACCGGGCCTGGCCACTCGCGATCGCGTCGTTCCTCTACCCGTGGGCCTACGTCGCCTGGTACATGCCACTCGTCCTTGTCACGGTCGCCGAGGCTGCGCGCCTGGCCAGTGGCGAGCGCATCCGCTGGAGGCCCGCCGCGGTCGCCGCCGGCGGCATCGCGCTCGGGCTCCTCGTCCATCCGAACGGCGCCAACCTGATCCGCTTCGGCTGGCTCGTGCTCTCCCGGGTGCTGGTCCAGAACGCCTGGGGCGGCAAGGCGGGCCTGGAGATGGGGGGCGAGTTCGACGCCTTCACGCCGGGCCAGTGGCTCGAGCTCCTGGCGCTGGTCGCGGCCTTCTGCGTCGCGGCCGTCGTGCTCGCGTGGGGCGGCCGGAAGGCGCCGGGCCCGGCCCTTGCCTTCTCGCTCGCGGCGCTCGCGTTCGGCATCCTGACGGCCCGCACGGCCCGTTTCACCGAGTACTTCGTCCCGTTCTCGGTGGCCGCGCTCGCGCTCTCCTTGCCGGTCGCGGCGGTTTCCCGGCTGGCGTTCGTGCCCTTCGCGCTGATCGCCGTCGCCCTCGCGTACCAGGGGCGTGAGGAGGCGGGGCTGCTCGGCCGACTCCGGGAATGGCCGAACCGGGTTCCCTCGTACGTGGCCAAGGTGATGCAGCGGGAGATTCCGCCCGGGTCTCGCGTCTTCACCTGCGAATGGGGAATGACTGGCCACCTCATGCTCGCGCTGCCCGATCGCCAGTTCCTCGTCGCCCTCGACCCCACCCTCTTCCAGGCCAAGGACCCGGAGCTCTACGCGCTCTGGTACGCATCCACGCGGCGGCCCCCACCGGAGGTCGCACGGCTCATCCGGGACCGGTTCGGCGCGCGCTACGTCGCCTGCTTCTACGACCCACAGTTCGAGGCGCTGAACGCCCGGCTCGCATCCACGCCGGGCGTGCGGACGGTGCTCGTCTCCGACGACTGGAACTTGTACGACCTCGGGGAACCGGGAGGCCCGATGCCGTTGGGCGCTGAGCGATGAGGGCGAGCCATTCGCAGGACGCGTCAGGCCCTGGACCTAAGGGGTTGCGGTGAACTACACATCTCGCGTCCGCGGCTCGACCCTGGTCGGCCTCGCAGCGCTCCTGACCTGGGGCATCGCCCTCCCCTACGGGGTTCACCGGGAATTGGGAGGCGACTACCGCGTCCTCCTTCACCTCGGGACGATGCATTCGCATCCCGAGGCACTGCGTGATGCCCCCCGTCTCCCAGGCCACGGCAACGACGGTCAGTTCTTCGCAGCCCTGGCGACCGATCCGCTCCTGCTGCGACCGGAGACGCCGGGGATGTTCGACGCGCCGTACTACCGTGCCGGACGCATCGGGCTCCCGCTCCTCGCCTGGATCGTCGCGCTGGGCCAGCCCGGCCCCGCCATCTTCGTCTATCAGCTGCTCTGCTGGATTCTCGGCGCGCTGCTCGCGTGGGTCCTCGCGCGCTGGCTGGAGGACGAGGGCCACTCTCCCCTCCGGGCCGCGCCCGCGGCACTCTTCGGCGGCGTCGTGGCGAGCATGTTCACGAGCCTTCCCGACGCGGCCATGGCGACCGTGGTGACGTTCGCGCTCTGGCGGCACGCCACCGGCCGGCGGGGCTCCCTGGCGGCACTCGTCCTGGCCGTGCTCGTGAAGGAGACCGCAGTCATCGCCGCCCTCGCCATCGCCGCGAGCGAGATCCGCGACCGGCGGCCCGGCCGCTCGCTTCGGTTCGCGCTGCTGCCGGTGCTGGCGATCGCCGGCTGGAGGGTCTTCGTCCTGTTCCGCCTCGGCACGCCCGCCACCAACCCCTGGCAGATCACCGGCCAGGCCAACTTCGACTGGCCCCTCGCCTGGGCCGCGACGAAGCTGTCGATGCCATTCGACTGGATGGAAGCGGTGGCCCTCGCCGGCGTGGGCGTGGGATTCCTGGGCACCGTCGCCCTGATCCCGTCCATCCTCCGGGTGCGGGCGCCCGAGCTCGCGTACGGGGGCTTCGCCCTGCTCGGCCTCTTTCTCAGCCGGCACGTGTACCTGCCCCACTGGTGGAACCATGCCCGGGTCCTGCTCGCGCTTCCCGCCCTCGCGGTGGTCCTCGCGGAGAGGCAACCGCCCGGGTGGCGGCGCTTGCTGCTCCGCCTGGTAATCCTGTCCGCAGCGGTGGTCGGAGCGCCCTGGCTGAACCTGTGGGGCCTCGGCTTCGTGGCCTTCCTGATCGCAGCCTGGGTCGCCCGTGGCGCGAGGGACGTCGCCCCAACGGCTCAGTAACGGCGCACGGGAACACCCAGGGCCCGGGCGAGGTCGACCGCGGAGATCGGGGTGCTCCGGACGACCATCACACCGAGCGTCCCGGTCCCGCAGCTGGAACCGGGAACCCGGGCCAGGATGACGGGACAGACCGACCCTGCGTCCACGTCAGGGACGACGAACACCTCCCGTTTGCGATCTGCCTCCTCGCGGATGATCCAGGTGCGTCGCTCGTAGAGCGGGTAGAGAGTTCCCACCCGCCCGTAGGCGAGAGCGCCGCAGGTGTAGGCGAGCGTCCGGTGAGCCAGGTAGAGGACGAGGTCGGTTCCTTCCGCCCGCGCCGCAGCTTCCGCCTTCGCGCAGGCGGCCACCGCTCCCTCGACCTCTCCGAGGTCGAGGACGATGCGGCGGTCCGCAAGCTCGGCCCCGACGTCGCCGGGCAGCGAGATCCAGCGAACCCCCGCGATGGCGATGACGGCGAACATGCACAGGATGGCCGCCCGCGCGGACGCCCAGCCGCGCCAGGCGCCGGCGGCGGCGACCGCCAGGATGCCGATCGCCACCGGGAAGCCGAGGAACATCCGCTCGTAAGCGAAGAAGACCGAGGACGTTCCCTCGTGGGCCTTGTCGACTGCAAGCGCGAGCAGCGTCCCGATGGAAGCGATCGCCGCCGGTATGGCCACGTCCCACCGGCGGCGGAAGGACGCCGCCACACCCACGCCGGCGACCACACCGAGCATGACGCCCGGGTGGAAGACCGCCCGGGGCGTGACCCGGCCGAGGTGGCGGGGCAGATCGCGGACGCCCGAGGCGAAGAGGTTCCAGGATGCGTGGATCGCGGGCGCGGGGTGGACGGCCCAGGCCGGGTCGAGGAGATGGAAGACCTTCCCGAGCCCCACCACCGCGACGGCCGCTGCCGCTCCGCCCAGCAGCCCTCGCCAGGGCAGGACACCTCCCCCACCGATCGCGACCCACGCGAGGCCGGCCGCGGCGGGGAGAAGTGAACTCGGAACGAGCCCGACACCCAGGGTAACGAGAAACCCTGCGGCGGCGGAGCGCCGGCTCGAGGTGGCTCCGTCGAGCAACCAGACGCCGAGTACCACGAGGAGGAGTCCCATCCCGAAGAAGCGCTGCAGCAGGATCCCGTACCCGACGGGCAAGACGAGCGGCGCGCCCAGGAGGAGCACGGCGAGCCCCGAGGCACCACGGCGCCAGGCGAGCGCGGCGAGCACCACCCAGGTCGCGACGCCGATCAGTGCCGAGACGCCCGGCAGAATCAGCCATGGGGGGAGCCCAGCCGCGACGACGGGCGCCGCGATGAAGGCCTCTCCCAGGTGGTGGTAGGCCTGGCCGTAGAAGAACGGCTCCCGGAAGCGGAGATGGGCGAACTCCCGGGCTGCGTACCAGTAGATCGCCCCGTCCTCGTCGACCAGCCGGGCGCCGACGAGAGCGAGTGTCCAGCCTGCGTCGACGAGCACCGCGACGAGCGCGGCAACGAAGGCGACCCGTCTTGCCATCCGCTCCCCACCTCCCACCCCAGCGCACGGCCCGAAGGGATACCACGGGTCCTCGCGGACCTTTCGCCCCTCGTGCATCCCCCGGGATCTCCAGGCCTTCCACCCTGGCACCGGCGTCCACCTCGATGGGAAGTGCTCTCGCGTGGCACGAACTCCTCGCGTGGCATGGGTCGATGCCGCAGGTTGGTCACGTTCGTCGAGGAGGAATCGCGCACAGGGCCGCTCCCCCGTCGACCGACCGGCACAGGTGGTCTCGTCGAGGTGATAGCATCCGGGCACCTGGGGAACCGTGGATCTCGGCGAGCACAGCACCTCCTGGAGGTCGATGAACGTCCCAGGCGTTGCGGGGTTCGCCGCCCTGGGCGGCTTCGCGCTCATGCTGCGGTACCTTCATGGAGTCCCGTGGGGCGCGACCACCGCTTTCGTCATCGCGTGCTATGCCCTGCTGTACTGCCCTGGCCGGGTCGTCCTGCATTCGGTCGGCCTGGCGGTTGCGCCCGCCACCGAGCTCGTGCTTGCCCTGCTGGCAGGCCTCTCCCTGATGACGGGCGTCTACCAGTTGGCCCGGTTGGCCGGCGCGCCGTGGGTGATTCCTGGCGTGGCAATTCCTGCCACGGGCTACGTTCTCTGGACGGACGTTCGCCGACGGCTCCACGCCAGGAATATCCCACGCAGGCCGCCGCCTCGCGGCCTGCTGGTCGCGGTCCTGGCGCTGGGGGTGCTCGCCGCGGGGCTGCACGTGAGCCATTTCTCCGACCTGCGCCTCCAACCGGATGGCGGCGTCCTCCTGCGGAACCACCACATGACCGAGTCGGCGTTCCACCTCGGCCTCATGAACATGGCAAAGAGCGCCGTCCCGCCTCCGTACCCGTACGCATCCGGCTACGCCTTGCCCTACCACGCCGGGATTCACCTCCTCGGCGAGATGCTCTCCCGCTTCGCCGGTATCGACACGCTGCTCGCCACCTATTTCTTCCTCCCTGCGCTCTTCCTGGCGCTCCTGCTCGCCGCCGCGGGTGTCTTCTTCTTCGACCTCGTGCCGCACGTGGGGTTGGCCGCAGCGTTCGCACTGATGATGCTCGGCGCGGACTTCTCCTTCGTCCCGGGAATCGTTCTCGGCTTCCCCGCCGACGTACCCTGGACCCTCTTCTTCAGGACGACCATCTGGAGCCTGTTCACCCTGAACGGACTGCTGCCGGCCGTGCCGATGATGTTCGGAGCGTTCCTGCTCTTCCGGAGGTACGCGCGGGGGCAACCGAGCAGCCTGGCGCTCCTCGTCCTCCTCTCCCTCGGCGCATTCCAGGTCAAGAGCAGCATGGGCCTCCAACTCCTGGCCTGTGGCCTCGTCGTGTCGCTCTGGTTCCTCCAACGAGAGCGCAGCCCGAGATGGCGGAATGCGTCGCTCGCCTTCTTCCTGGGTGGCCTGATCGTCGTCGGAGACCTGGCCCTTCGCGGGAAGCCCACGGAGGTCGTGACGAGATTGACGCTCGCTCCGTTCGGCGGATTTCGACGGACCCTGGAGTCGGTCGCCGGAGCGATCCCCGGGCTGCCGACCACCGCCAGCCCCGGCTGGCTCGGCATCGCTCTTCTCCCCCTCTTCCTGGCCTACGTGGTGGGATTCCTGGGAGTCCGTGCCGTCGGCTTCTGCTACGCCTACGACGCTTTCAGGGCCCGGAAGATGCCACCACCCTTCGAGTCGTTCCTGTTCCTGTTCTGCCTCGGCGGTCTCGTGGTCGGAGAGACGCTGCATCTCGGAGGTGCCGACGGAATCAACAACGCGGACTGGTTTGCGGTGCAGTCCGTCCTCGCTGCCACCACCTATTTTGGCCTCTGGTTCAGCGGCGCATGGCTGGGAGGGAAGAGGGCCCTGGCAGTCGCGGTCTGCGTGATTGGCCTCGCCCCGACCACCCTCAACTTCCTCGCGCTGCGCAGCGGTGGATCGTACGTGGAGATCGGACCCGACGTACTCGCGACGGCCCGCTTCCTCGAGCGCTCCACGCCACCTGGCGCGGTGGTCCTGGAGTTGATCGAGAATGGGTACCCGTCCATCGCCGCCCAGTTCGCCGGGCGACGGACCGTCCTCGGCACCCACCGTTCGTTTCTCCGGTCCACGGTCGGACGCGAGGAACTGGATCGCCGCTTCGCGGCGCTCTCGGCCTACTTCGGCGGCGCGCCCGTAGAGGACCGCGATCGCGTTCTGGACGAGTTCGGCGTGAACTACGTCGTCGTCCCGAACGCCTGGTACCAACTCATCCACGGCCAGCGTCGGCTGACACCTGTTTTCCGCAATGCAAGCCTCACGGTTCTGTCGGTGGGCCCGGGAGTCACCGGGGGGCAGTGAACGAACGATTCGAGATCCGCCGAGCCCGTCCGAAGCTCGTTGTCACACCCACTCCCACATCGACGCGAAACGTTTCCGCGTGTTACGGGTTCAGTGCTTGACCTGGGTCAACCGGCGTGAAGGGGGACGTCCTGAAGAAACCGATCGCCATCATTGCGTTCGCGGCGACGCTCGCCTGCGGAGGCGCCGAGCCCGCTGCCAACGGCACCGCCACGGGCAGTTGCCCCATCACGACGGTGCCCGCGCACCCCACCTTCACGAGCGACATCCTGCCCGCGCTCCAGACCACCTGCGGCTCGGCGGCCTCGACCTGCCACGGCGGCCCCACCGCCATCGGCCACGTCGATTACTCCACGTCCCTGTCCCGCTCGGCGCAGGACGTCTACCGCGACCTCGTGGGCGCCACACCGGCGAACGCGCCCGCCAGCTACGAGCGGGTGAAGGCAGGCGACCCCGCCCACAGCTGGATCGTCGAGAAGGTCTCCTCCGATCAGCCCGGCGGCAGCGGATTCGGTGCGCGCATGCCGCTCGGCCGCCCCAACCTCTGCCAGCCCTCCATCGACGCCATCGTCGCCTGGATCAACGGCGGCGCCCCCTTCTAGGAGCCTCCATGGCCGACCTCACTCCCATCTCCACCTGGACTGCCGACGACGCGGCGCACCTCGCCCGCCGGGCCGGCTTCGGCATCTCCCCGGAGGGCGCGGTTGCGCTCGCCTCCCAGATTCCCGCCACCGCGGTGGCGGCCTGGGTGGACGGGAGCGGCATCGACCGCACCCTCTTCGACTCGGTCATGGCCGACCGCGCCGACGTGGTGGCACTCGCGGCCCGCGACGCCAACCCGAACGCGGTCGGTGCCGTCGGGGTCCCGGCCGTCCCGGCCCCGCACGCGTTCCTCGTCGAGGGCGCCGACACCTGGCGAAACGACTTCACCCGGGCCCAGGCGAGCCTCGCCTTCCGCATGCAGTACGAGCCCCACGCCTTCCGGGAGCGGATGGCGCTCTTCTGGCACAACCTGTTCGCCACCGGCTTCCACAAGGTGAACGCCGCGGCGCTCATGCTGAAGCAGTACCGGCTCTTCCGGGAGCATGGGCTCGACCGGTTCGACGACCTCCTCGTCGCGGTCTCGAAGGACCCGGCCATGGCGCTCTGGCTCGACTCGGTCCAGAACAACGCGAACGGCACGAACGTCCCGAACGAGAACTACGCGCGCGAGGTGATGGAGCTCTACAGCCTGGGCGCCGACAACGGCTACGACCAGCAGGACATCACCCAGCTCGCCCGCGCCCTCTCCGGCTGGAGCTTCACGGTGCCGGCCTCGGCCATCGTCGCCGACCCGACGAATCCCGGTCAGAAGCGGGCGTCGGACGCGAACTTCCGCGTCTACGACGGGTCGGCCAACCCCGACGGCTATGCCTGGTACCTGGGCACGAACACCACCCTCCCCCGCATGCACGCCACCGGGACGGTCACGTTCCTGGGGCGGACCTTCGACATCGGGACCGCTCCGGCGGGGATGGCTCCGGGCGAGGACGCGATCCGCTCCATCCCCACGAGCCGCGGCCCCCAGTGCGCGCGCTTCCTGGCGGAGCGGCTTCTCGTCCACTTCGTGACCTCCCGGTTCGACGCCACCGACCTCGCCGACGTCGCGGCGATGATCCAGGCGAGCTCCTTCGACCTCCGCGCCGTCCTGAAGACGCTGCTCTCGAGCCGCTACTTCTTCGACCCGGCGAACCGCTTCGCCCTCGTGGAGGGGCCGGTCTCCTGGACGGTGCGTGCGGCGCGCGCCCTGGGTCGGGGGCTCGCCGCCGCCGATGCGCTGCCGGTGAAGGGGTTCCCTGCGTGGTCCCAGGTGGCCTCGTCGTTCGATCAGGCGGGCATGCGCCTCCTCGACCCCTCCGGCCCGAACGGCTGGAAGGAGGACGTGGCCTGGCTGAACAGCAACACCATCCGGTTCCGCACCCGGCTCGCGGCCGCAGTGGCCCTCGGCGCCGGCGCCACGACGGGCTCGAGCGACCAGCTCCTCTTCCCGTCGGATCCGGCCGAGTGGTTCCCGGTTCCGCCGGCGTCGCCCGCGGACGTGCTGGCTCGGCTCGTGGCCCTCCTCCAGCCCGGGCCGCTCCCTGCATCGGTCACGGGCGCCTGGCTCGGCGCGCTCTGGCCTTCCACCTTCGCCTGGGATGCGACCGGGAAGCTCCGGGCCCGGGAGCTCGCCTACCTCCTTCTCTGCTCGCCGGCCGGGCAGCTCTACTGAGGGTCACATGGCCATCACGCGAAGGAAGTTCCTGCAGGGAATGGGCGTGGGAAGCGCGGCGCTCGCCGCGGCCTGCGGAGGCAGCGGAGACGGTGGCGCCACCGGTGGCCCCGGCGGTGGCGGCGGGACGCCCCCCACACCGCTCCCGGCAGACCCCGTGCTCGTCATCGTGAACCTCGACGGCGGGAACGACTGGCTCAACATGCTGCCGCCCTCGTCGGGGGCGAACCGGACGGCGTACGACGCGAAGCGCCCCACGCTGGGGATCCCCGGCGCGGGGCTCGTGGACCTCGGTGGCGGCATCGGTCTCAGCACCGACTTCACCGGGATGGACGAGCTCCACGCCGCGGGGCGGGTGGCCTGGATCCCCGGCATCGGGATGAACAACCCGAACCTCTCCCACTTCGTCTCGATCGACCTGTGGGGCCAGGGATCGGCGTCGCCGGACGGAACCGGCTGGCTGGGGCGGTTCGCGGACGGCGCCTTCAGCCCGACGGGCGACGTGCTCCGGGGCGTCACGGTGACGAACGACCTGCCGGTGATGCTGAAGGGCGGCTCGCGCGCCTTCGTGTCGATCTCGAGCGCGAGCGGCTTCGTCTACCCGGCCTGGCTCCGCTCGAACCGCATCGGAAACCCCTTCGACCCTCAGCTCCTCGAGACGGCTTACGGGGTGGCGGTGAACGCCGCTCCACCCGCCGGGGCGTCGGCGCCGGGGTTCGCGGCCGCGGCCTCCGTGGGCAAGCTCTTCCTCGACGCGCAGAACGGGTTCGGGGTAGACGGAACGCTCACCGCCCGTACGCCGGCCGTCCCGTACCCCGGCGAGGCGGCATATCCCGTGAAGAAGCTCGACGGGTCGAACCTCCCCTCCTCGCTCGGGAACCAGCTGAAGCTCGTGGCCCAGATGATCGCCGCCGGCCTCCCCGGGCAGGTCTACTTCACGCGCATCGGCGGCTGGGACACACACAGCAACGAGGCCACCGACCACCCGAATCTCATGCGCACCCTCGGTGGCTCGATCCGCGCCTTCCTCGCCGACCTCGACACGGTGACGACGCCCGCCGGCAAGGCGAGCGACCGGGTGATGGTGATGGGCTACAGCGAGTTCGGGCGCCGCGTCGCCGAGAACAAGGGCGGGACCGACCACGGGACGGCGGGGCTCGCCTTCTGCGTGGGGAACGCCGTGCGTGGGGGCATCCACGGCACCTACCCGGACCTGGCCGACCTCGACAAGAATGGGAACATGAAGTTCACGGTCGACTACCGGAGTCTCTACGCCACCGTGCTGGAGCGCTGGCTCGGCGTGGGCGCGGCGGCGACCGACGCGAGCCTGGGGGCCATGTACCCGCGTCTCGGGTTCCTCTAGGAGCCGGAGGCCAGGCGGCGGGTCCGTGCGGCCCGATTCCCCGGGGGAACGGCCCCTCTGCTACCATCGGGGGCTCGACTCGCCGTCCGCCCTGGAGACCCGCTCGTGCAGATCGTGTGCCTCGACCTCGAAGGCGTCCTCGTCCCGGAGATCTGGATCGCGTTCTCGGAGCGGACGGGCATCCCCGAGCTGCGCCGGACCACGCGCGACGAGCCCGACTACGACAAGCTCATGCGGGGCCGGCTCGAGCTGCTCCGGAAGCATCGGCTCGGCCTCCCCGACATCCAGAAGGTGATCGCGGAGATGGGGCCGGAGCCGGGGGCGAAGGACTTCCTCGACGCGCTCCGGAAGCGGTACCAGGTCGTCATCCTCTCCGACACCTTCTACGAGTTCGCCATGCCGCTCATGGCGCAGCTCGGGATGCCCACCCTCTTCTGCCACCGGCTCGAGACCGACGCCGCGGGCTTCGTCTCGGCGTACCACCTGCGCTTGCCCGACCAGAAGCGCGCCGCGGTGAAGGCCTTCAAGGCGCTCGCCTTCCGGGTCATCGCCGCCGGCGACTCCTACAACGACACCGCCATGCTCGGAGCGGCCGACGCGGGGATCCTCTTCCGGCCCCCGCAAAACGTCGTCGACGAGTTCCCGCAGTACCCGGTGGTGCGGGACTACGGGGGACTCGCAGCGCGTATCCACGAGGCGGCGGGGCGCATCCCGGGCTGAGGCGCTCATGCCTCCCTTGCGCGTCGGCGTCCGGGTCCAGGCCCTGCTCCTCGTCGGGCTGGTGGGCGGCTATACCCTGCTTCACCTGCTCGCGACCTGGGCCACTCCCCTCGGCAGCGTTCCGGTGCTCGACGCGGCCGAGAACGTGGGCATTGCGCGCATGCTGGCCGACGGCACGTTCCCGTCCGAGCCGTACTACCGGGCCATGCTCTACCCCGCCGTCCTCGCAGCGATGCTTCGGGCTGGCGTGCCGGTCGCCTCGCTTCCTGTGGCGGGAGGCCTGCTGGGGCTCGCCTGCCACGTGATCACGACGCTCCTCGTGTTTCTCGCGGCGCGGATCGTCTGGCGCACGTCCTCCGGCACCGGCCCGGCGTGGGTCGCCGCCCTCCTCTTCGGGCTGAACCCGGTCGCGGTATTCCAGGCCGGGGAACTGCTCGACACGACGTTGGCGCTGTGCCTGTCGATGGCCGGCGTGTTCGGCACGCTCGCCGCGCTGGACGGAGCCTCGCCCCGCGCCCGGAATGGGTCGTCGATCACGGCAGGCGTCGCCTTCGGCTTCGCCACTCTCGCCCGACCGCACCACGCGGCCTTTCTCGTGGCGGCGCCGGTGCTCCTCGCGGTCGTCTCGCCGGCGGCCCGGCGCAGCGCGGCGTTTCTCGGAGCCGCGGCGGTCGCCGTGCTCCTCGCCGGGGCGACGGTGCAGGCCGCTCACGTCGGACATTTCTCCGTCCTTCCCTGGCAGGGCGCCTACAACCTCTGGGCGGCGAACAAGCCCTCCGCCAATGGCAGGTACTACGCCCAGGAGGTGGCGACCTTCGGCGTCGGCGAGCAACGGAACCCGGCCCGCGTGGAATCGGAGCTGCTCTACTCCCGGGAGACGGGCCTCCCGCCAACCGACGTCGCGGCGATGAACGCCCACTGGCGCGCGCGCTTCTGGGGGCACGTGTGGGGGCACCCGGTGGATTGGGCCGCGCTCGTCGCCCGCAAGACCTACTACTTCCTGAACGACCAGGAGCAGTACAACAACAAGACGTTCTCGTTCCAGAAGTCCATCCACCCCTGGCTCCGGCGAAACCCGCTGCACTGGGGATTCACGCTGATCCTCGCTGCGGCTGGAGGGGCGTTGCTTGCCTCCTGGAAGGAACGCCGGAGCGTCGCGCTCCTCCTGGGAGGACTCGTGATCGCTTACTCCGCCGGCGCCATCCTCTACTTCCCGAGCGACCGCTTTCGCCTTCCGCTCCTCCCCATCGCCTGCCTGGCGGCCGGTGGGGTGGTCCGGGTGGGGGCGCTGCGATCGGCCGGCCGGGGGACGCTCGTCGCGACCGGGCTCGCCGCGCTCGTGGCCGGCCTCGTCGCCTACAGCGGCTTCCTCGGCGTGAAGGACGACTCGACGATCGTGACCGATCGGATCCTGCTCGCGAACGCGGCCGTCCGGAGCGGTGACGACGACCTGGCCGCCCGCACGGCGAGGCCCCTGCTCACCGACCCGCTGGTGGGGCCCCAGGCCTTCCGGATCTTCCTCGATGCGTACGTCAACGTTCGCATGGACCCGGGCTGGCGAGCCCACGAGGCAAGCCTCGGCGACTGGGAGGTACTCGACGGCCTTTCGGCGGACCCGGGTGAGATGGCCCGAACCCAGGGCTTCGCCTGGGGGGTCTATCTCTGGAACCGTGGGCGGCGGGACGAGGCCATCGCTTCCTGGAGGATCGCCGGCGCTCGCCCCTCCGAAGCCGGAGCGGCGAACGCCCTCGCCTGCCTCGTCCTCACCGGAACGCTGAGCCCCGCCGAGGAGGCTATTCTCGGCGAGTACTTCTCCGGCCGTGCAGCCATGACGCCGGTCCTGCACTCCGCGCTCACGAGCCGCATCACCCCCGAACGCCTTCGTCCCCCGGAGGCGGAACTCGTCCGGATGTACGAGCGACTGCTCGGTCTCACCGGACCCTGACCGCGAACCAGAGGCTCGCCCCGGGCATCCCCATCCGGTCGAGAGCGGCGCCGCCCACGTATTCCGCGCGCAAGAGCCCGTCCATCGCCCAGTTCACGGGAGCCCAGGGAACGGCCAGGCCGCGCTCGAGCGCATCTCGACGCCCCGCGGCGCGGCGCTGCATCCACAGCATGGGGACGAGGAGTCGGTTGAAAGGCCGAACCTCCAGGACCTCGGTGCCGGCCATGCCGCGGAGAACCTCACGGAGGCCGGTGGGCTCGAACCGGAGGCGGTGCCCGGACCGGGCATCGACGTCGCTCCACAGGCTCATGAGCGCAGGGACCGTTCCCACGACGAGGCCACCGGGAACGACACGCCGGGCCGCGTCGGCCACGGCCTCGGCCGGATCCTCGAGGTGCTCGAGGACGTCGAACAGGCCCGCCGCGTCCCATTCCCTGCCGCCCACGTCATCGAGCCCTCGTCCCAGGTCGTGCACGACGAAGCTCGCACCCGGGGCACGGGCGGCAGCGCGCAGGACGAGCTCGGCGTGCCCGTCCACCCCCGTCACCCGGTAGCCCGATCGCGAGAGGGCCGCGGCGACGCAGCCACCCCCGCATCCGATCTCGAGGAACGTCGCGGGAGGCGGAGCGCCCAGCCTTCGCAGCCCCTGCTGGATGAACCGGTTCCTCGCACGGTGCCAGAAGTGTCGTTCCTCGGCTTTCCAGAGAGCCTCGACGACGGCCCGGTCCTCCAAGCTGTAGCCGGAGTGGCCGGCCGGAAGCTCCGAGACCACCAGGACGTTTGGCGGCAGCCCGGCCTTGTTCACTTGCCGTCAAACCAGAGGTGGAAGGTGTAATAGGAGCGAAAGGGCTCGAACCCGAGTCGCGACCATACCTTCTGCGAGGCGAGATTCGTCACCTGGGTGGAGATGATCATCCGCTCCGCGCCCTGCTCCTGGCACCAGCGGAGCGACTCGACCATGAGGGCCCGGTAGACCCCGGCCCCCTGGGCCCGCCTCGCGACCGCGTAGAGCCCTCCCTCGCCCTCGGTCGGGTCGTTGAGCCGCAGCGTCCCGAACCCCGCGACCGTCCCGTCGTCGGCGACGAAAACCTCCCCGGCGACGTCCCGCTGGAGGCAGGCCCTCTCGGCCCAGGACCGGTAGCCCTCGTCGCACAGCGCCGGGTCGAGGCGCGGATCGGCGTGGTAGTGCCCGCGATACCCGTGAAACGCCTCGGCGGCCACCGCGCGGACGCCCTCCTCGTCCCTGGGTCGGACGCGACGAACCGGGACGGGGCATCGAGTTTCGGGAAGGTCGACCCCCGCGACGGGCCGGGAGAAATAGAGCAGCGTGTCCATGATACGCCCGCCTGCGGCCTCGAGCGCCTGTGCAGCGGCGAGGTCGTCGGTCCGACACCTTGCGATGAGCATCCGGACCGCGTTCCCTCGGCAGAATTCCAGGTCCAGCGCGACGGTGGCGTCCGCGACCTCGGCGTCGCGGGCGATGACGACCCCGAACCGCTCCCCGTCGATCGGCGACAGCGCGATCACGTCCCGTCCTCGCTCTCGGAGCGGATCCAGAGGAGTCCCCGCTCGTTCAGGCTCACGTACATCCGGCCCAGGTAGGCGGAGACGATGCCGAGGAAGAGGAAGAGGATGCTGAAGAGGAAGGTGACCGCGCAGAAGAGCGAGAGCCAGCCCGCCGGCGCCTGCCGGTCCACGAGCACGCGGACGAGCTGGATCACGCCGACGAGGAAGCCGAGCGCCGAGACGGCGAAGGAGCCGATCATCGCGACCTTGAGCGGGATGGTCGAGAGGCTCGTGAGGTGCGAGATCCAGAGCGAGAGGAGCTTCCCGAGGGAGTAGCTCGATCCGCCGTGCGTCCTCGGCCGGTGGGGAACGGCCACGTTCCCGAACCGCGAGGCCATCCGGAAGATCATCGCGTCGATGTAGGGATACGGCGCCTGGACCCCGCCCAGCGCGCGCGCCAGATCTCCCCGGATTGCGCGGACGTTTGTGAGCGCGATGCCCGAGCGATTCTGGATGGTACGCGCGGAGAGCCACCCGTTCGCCGCCGAGGCCATCCGTCGGAACGCCGATTGCTCGACGACCTCGAACCGCCCGTAGGCGACGTCGAGATCCCGCTCCCGAAGCTCCCGCGCCACGGCCAGCACGGCCTCGGGCGGATTCTGCCCGTCGTCGTCCACGGTGACGACCACGTCGCCCCGGGTGCGCGCGAACCCGAGGAGCGTGGCCCGGTGCTGCCCCAGGTTCCTCCCGGGAGCGACGAACCGGACCCGCTCGTCCTTCGCGACCAGGGCGTCGATGACCGCCTGCACCCCGTCCGGCGAGCCGTCGTTCACGAGGACGATCTCGAATGGCGTCACCGGCTCCAGCGCGGCAGCGAGTTCCTGGACCGTGCGTTCCAGGTAGCGCTCCGACCGGTACACCGGGATGACGATCGACAGCATGCCCTCAGAGGCCATGGAGGAACTCGGTGGTCCGATCGATGACCTGGGCCTGATCCTCGTCGGAGAGGTTGTAGAAAAGGGGCAGGCGCACGAGGCAGCTCCCGAGCCGCTCGGACCCGGGCAACGGCCGGTCCGCTCCGAGGGCTCGCCCCACGGGCGAGTCGTGGAGGGGCACGTAGTGGAAGGGGGTCATGATACCGCCGCCGCGCATGTGCGCGATGAAGCGCGAGCGCTGCGAGGTTTCCCGGAGCACGATGGCGAAGATGTGGTGGTTGGGCGTGTTCCGCGGGTGCCCCTCGATCACGTACCCACCCTTCCGCTCGGCGATCGGGCGAAGCTCGGCCGTGTAGCGATCGTGGAGGGTCTTGCGCCGGGCCTGGATGGCGTCGAGCGCCTCGAGCTGCGCGTCGAGGTAGGCGGCGTTCAGATCGGAGAGAACCCAGCTCGAGCCGGTGTCCACCCAGGTGTACTTGTCGGCCAGCCCCTGCAGGAACTTCCGACGATTCGTCCCCTTGTCCCGCAAGACGTGGGCCCGCTCCAGGAGCGCCTCGTCCCGGAGGGTGAGCGCCCCACCCTCCCCACACCCTACGTTCTTCGTCTCGTGGAAGCTGAATGCGCCAGCCGCCCCGAAGGTCCCGAGCGGCCTGCCCCCGAAGGCAGCCCCCAGGGCCTGGGCCGCGTCCTCCACGAGGGGGACGCCGTCGCAGGCGGAGAGGAGCGCATCCATGTCGGCCGAGTGCCCGGCGTAGTGGACCGGCACGACGGCGCGCGTGCGGCCGGTACGGAGTCGCGCCACCTCATCGGGAAGGATGTTGCCGTTCCGGTCCACGTCGGCGAAGACGGGCCGCGCGCCGCGAAGCGCGAAGGCGTTGGCGGTGGAGACGAAGGCGAACGACGGGACGATGAACTCGTCTCCGGGGCCGATGCCGAGCAGGAGCGCCGCCATCTCGAGGGCGTGGGTGCAGGAGGTGACGAGCAACGCCGTCTGGCCGAGCCGTGCCCGGAGGAGGGCTTCGCACCGTTCGCCGAACGGGCCGCCGCCCGCGACGTGGCCGTGGGTGGTGATGGCCTCCGTGATGCGTTCGATCTCGGTGCCGAGCCACACTGGCTTGTTGAAGGGGATCAGATGGGCCTCGGGAGTTCGACGAGCCAGGCATTCGATCGGATCGCAGTGGCGACCGTCCTGCGGGGAAGTATAGGCGGCTTGCCGGGTACGTCGAAGGCAAAGGTCATGGGACCGGCTCGGTAGATGAACCATGCCCACATCGCCTTGATCCCGTGAGGCTCAGTCGGTATCGTCGGCCGCTCGACTCCGGTCCTTCCCGCCGTCGCACCGTCCGTGGATTTCTCGCTTGGATGCAGGCCCATCGCAGGTTTCGGACGCCACCGGCACGCCGCCCACCCTGGCGTCTCGGTTGGTGCCCGTGGCCGAGGGCATCCTTCTCACCGTGGTCGTCCTCTTCTCGATCCTCGCATTCCTCCCGCCGATCGAGGACCCGGACTTCTGGTGGCACCTGCGCACGGGCGACCTGATTTCAGCGTCCGGGGGCCTTCCCGCGCACGACCCGTTCTCGTTTGCGAGCAAGGGGGCCCCTCCGGTCCGGGCGGGCTTCATCCTCTCCTCCTACTGGCTCGCGCAACTCTCCTATCACCTGCTCTTTGCGCTCGGGGGCGCCTGGGGCGTCGTCGCGGGGCGGGCCATCCTGCTCTCCCTCACGTTCGGAACTGGATACGTCCGGATGAGACGGTTCGGCGTGGATCGCATCCTCGCCGCGGTTCTCCTCGCGGGCTCCGTCGCGATGTACTCGTCCCTCTACTTCGGGGATCGCCCGCAGGTGTACTCGTTCCTGGGCGCCGGCCTGCTCGCCTGGTGGATGGACCGAATCCGTTCCGGTCGGGAACCGAGCGCCCTGATTCTGCCCCTGATGGCCATCTGGTCGAACCTTCACGGAGGCTTCGTGATCGGCGACCTCCTGCTCGTGGCGTTCGCGGTCGGCGCGCTCGTGGAGTTCCGCTCCATGCCGGGTCGCCTGGTGCGGATTCTCGCCTGGGTCGCTGGCGGAATCCTGGTCTCCTTCGCCAATCCGAACGGGTTTGGGGCGATTCCAGCCACGCTCGAACTCGGGCGCGATCCCCTCCTGCTCACGTTCGTCGACGAGTACCAGAGCACGGCGGAACTGTTCTCGATGGGGCGCCACTCGATCGCCGTCGCGTGGGGGCTCATCGCCTGTCTACCGGCGGCGATGTTCCTCGCCCGTCGCGTCTACTGGCCCGACCTCTTCGTCTGGGCCGTGGCCGGGGCGCTCGCCGCGCGCTACGCGCGGAACGTAGGGTTCTACCTCGTCGTCGTCGTCCCCACCTGCGGCTACTACCTCCAGCAGGCGCTTACCACCCTGCGAGGCAGGAGGGTGCGCCCATTTGCCCTCGCTGGACTCGTCTCTATCGCCGTCGTGCTCATGGTCCAGCAGACCGGACGGCTCCTCGATCGGGGATCCCCTCTCCGGGAGGGCGTGAGCGGACAGTTCCCCGAGGGGGCGGCCCAGTTCCTCTCCCGGACTCCAGGAGCGCACCGGGTATTCAACGAGTACGACTGGGGTGGTTACCTCCTCTGGCGGAACTTCCCCGGGCAGGAGAACTTCATCGACGGGCGAATCCTCGATCCGCGACGAGTCGTCGACTACGCCCGCGTGCTCTGGGCCGTGCCGGATGGGCCCGACGGCGCCCCGAGCTACGCACGCCTGCTCGACGACTGGAGGATCGACGCGGTCATCCAGCGACTCTACATGGAAATGGGCAACGTCCCCCCGCTGATCCTGGCCCTGCTCGACGATCCCATGTGGATCCCCGCCTACGTCGACGACCAGGCGGTCGTGCTCCTGAGGAGCCCGCGGCCCCTCGGAGAGCAGGAATGGTTGGCCAGGCGCGCCATGTGGCTCTCGAGGACCCTGGGGGTGCTCGACGACCGGATCGCGCGGGGTCCCGCGGACTTCCGGCCTCACCTTGCCCGGGCCCAGTTCCTGGCGACGGCGGGCCTCCTGGACGAGGCGAGGCGATCCGTTCTGGCCGCCCGGCAGCTCGCTCCGCAGAACCCGTTCGTCATCGATCTCTCAGCGCGGCTCGGGCTCTGACGGCCCCGTCGCGCGCGGAACTCGAATCCCGACCCGGACGTGGTAGGGCAGAATGTCCTGCCCAAGCGCCGGGAACACACGCTTCACATGTGCCCACAGGACCGGGTGCGTGGCGTCGAAGCGAAGGTCGGGCCGGTAATCGAGGTCATAGAGGGCCACGATCGCGAGGCGCGTCCCCGCAGCCTCGATGCGGCGGATCTCCTCCTGCTGCATCCCCGTGGTCGCGGGAAAGAGTTGGTAGATTTCCCAGTTCGGGGCACGGAGGCCCAGCGCCGCGTAGAGACCCGGCGCGTGCGGCGCGATGAATGCGGCCTCCCCGGGGCCAACGTGACGGCGGACGAGCGTGCGTGTCCCCTCGACGAGCACGGCGACTTCGGTGGGGACGCAGATCGTGTCTCCCCCTGCGTAGAGACCCGTGCAGTCCCGTCGCTCGGAGAGCCAGTCCCCGGGGGACAACGATGGAACGCCGGACGCCAACCGCGTTCCGTGCATGTCGAGAGGGCGCATGAAGGAGAGCGCGGCCAGGAGCGCGAACCCGGAAAGGGCGGGTGTGGGCTTGATCCGGTCCGGTGGACAGTTTGACTACGCTGCCTGCCTCTCCGTGAACGTCCTCTCAAACTCGGCCGGACTGACGTAGCCGATGGCCGAGTGTAGCCGCTTCTGGTTGTAGAAGACTT
>JBAVCR010000006.1:0-2552 GCA_049586815.1 Anaeromyxobacteraceae bacterium | reverse complement strand
CCGACCGCGAGTGCCGCGGCGACGACGAGCGCCAGGCCGGAGGGGACGCGCCTCACCTCACGGGCCCCGCGCCGCGGTGAGCGGCTTCCTGCCCCGGCTCGCCCCGATCTCGTCGACGCGGGCCAGGATGAGGGAGGTGTTGGGGAAGCCGTTGTAGCGGGTCCAGGCGCCGCTCGCGGCGTCGCCCACGAGGACCATGGGCGGGTGGTCGGTGAAGCTCGGCGTGTAGGCGCCCATGCCCCGCAGCACCTTCTCGACCACGTCCTTCGGCCCGGTGAGCCACACCCAGCCCGGACGCGCCTTCCACTTCCGCGCGTAGGCCTTGAGCCGGGCCGGGGTGTCGCGGTCGGGGTCGACCGTGATCGAGACCATGAGGACGTCCTTCCCCAGGTGGTCCCCGAGCTTGTCCTGCATGCGGGAGAGGATCCCGGAGAGCACCGGGCAGACGGTGGTGCAGGTGGTGAAGATGAAGTCGGCGACGACGGCCTTCTCCCCGGAGAGGAGCTCGCGGAGGCGAACCGGCTTCCCGTCCTGGTCGACGAGCTCGACGTCGGGGACGTCGACGCGCGCCTCGGCGACCGGCGGGGCCTTCTCGGGAGCGGCGGTGGCCGCCCCGGGGCCGTGGCAAGGCGGATCCTCCGCCCGTCCCGCGAACGGGGCGAGGACGCAGGCGGCCGCGACGAGGAGGCTTCTGGCGGAACGGTTCATGGCGACTTCCCCTGGGCGGCCTCGACCACGAGGCCGCGGTACGGCACGTCGCCCGCCATGAGGCGGAGCGAGGGAGCGGTGACGAAGAAGTACCACGCGCCGGCGCGGTCGACGACGGCGTCGGCCGCGTACATCCCCCCACCCGTGCCCCGCATCGCGGCCTCCTGCTTCGGGCCACCCGGGACGGAGTGGAAGAGCACCTTCACGTCGTCGACGCCGTCGCGCGCGGCGCGGGTCACGGCGTCGGAGATGCGGACGCGGAGGGGGACCCTCGAGCCGACGGCGGCCCGGGAAGGGAAGTCGACGACCTCGACCACCACCTCGCCGCGCTCCTTGCGGAGCACCGGATCGGGCAGCGCCTCGGCGGCGAAGCAGTGGAGCACGCGCGGATTGTCGAGGAGGAAGGCCACGTCGTAGCGCCCGGCCACCGGGAGGCGGACCTTGCCCGCGTACACGCCCGGCTCGACCTCCTTCAGGCTGCGGTCGACGACGGTGGCCGCCGTCACGCGGTGCCCGTAGCCGCCGTAGCTGCCCATGGGGGCGTTCATGCCCTCCATGTAGAAGTAGGTGTTCCCGTCGGAGGGGTTCGCGACGAAGACCGCGGCGTCGGTGGTGGCCTGGACGACCGCGTCGGCGATGGCGACGTCGCCGGCCTCGGCGGGCGCGCCCGTTCCGGCGAAGAAGCCCTGGACGATGGGCGTCCGCCCGGCTCCCAGGCTCCCCAGGTTCACCATCTTCACCTGCGGCGAGTCGAGGAGCCGGACGTAGGCGAAGGCCCGGGTGAAGCCGACCTGGAAGGGCTTCCCGTCGAGCGCGATCACGTGGACGACCCGGTTCTCGGCGGCGTCGATCACGCTCACCGACCGGTCCGACGGGTTCACGACGAAGCCCCAGCGCCCGTCCGGTGAGAAGCGGAGCGGCCCGAGGCCTGGCTTCACCTCGATCGTGGCCACCACCTCGAGCCGCGCCGGGTCCACGACCCGGACGAGCCCGCTCTTCCCGTCGGCGACGTAGGCCGCCTGCGAGAGCGAGGAGGTCGCGATGGAGATGGGAAGCGGCCCGAGGGGGAGGTCCTTCACCTTGCGCAGCGTGGCCACGTCGATCGCGCTGACCGTGCCGGCCTCCCGGTTCGTGACGAGCACGCGCTTCCCGTCGGAGGAGAAGGCGAGCTCGTGGTGGCCCTTGCCGGTGGCGACGAAGCCGGCCTTCTGCAGGGAGCCCGTGTCGATGACGGTCACGCCCCCGCGGGCGTCGTCGGGGGCGTCGTTCGCCACCCACAGCCAGCGCCCGTCGGGCTGGACGCCGAGCCGCAGCGGATCTGCCCCGGCGGGGACGGAGGCGGTGAGCTTGAAGGTCTCGGCGTCGACCACCGCGACCTCTCCCGCCCGGGGGAGCGAGGCGAAGAGGCGTCGCCCGTCCTTGCTGCGCGTCCAGTCGCCGGCCGGGCGCTTCAGGACCACGCTGGCGAGCAGGCTCGTGTTCCCGGTCATGCTCACCACCGGGTCGATGATGGAGAGGCTCGCGTCCCGGTTCATGAGCACGAGGAAGTAGCTGTTCAGGTCGACGAGGGGACGGATCCCGACGCTGCCCTGGAGGTAGAGCGCCACCTTGTCCTTGCAGGCCCGCTCCTCCCCGCCCTTGCTGCCGACCACGCCGGCCATGTCCATCCAGGCCGCGGGCTTCAGCCCCGCGATGGGGCGCCCGCTCGCCGTGTCGGTCATCCGGAAGCGGACCTCGGCCAGCTCTCCCTCGCGCACCGGCCCGGGCTCGCCGGTCCGGACGAGGGTGAAGTCGATGGCGACCCCGTCGCGGACGACCCGCCGCTCGCCCTCGGCCGGGGCCGG
>JBAVCR010000005.1:0-1611 GCA_049586815.1 Anaeromyxobacteraceae bacterium | reverse complement strand
ATGATGTTGATCGCGGTGATGATCAGGCCCGCCACGGCGTCGCCGCGGACGAACTTGCTCGCGCCATCCATCGCGCCGAAGAACTCGGTCTCGCGCTCCAGGGTCTCCCGGCGGGACCGGGCCTGCCGGTCGTCCACCAGGCCCGCGGCCAGGTCGGCGTCGATGGCCATCTGCTTGCCGGGCATCGCGTCGAGGACGAACCGCGCCGCGACCTCGGAGACGCGGGTCGAGCCCTTGGTGATGACCGTGAAGTTGACCACCAGGAGGATGAGGAAGATGACGAGGCCGACGACGAGGCTTCCCCCGACCGCGAAGCGGCCGAAGGTCTCGATGAGGTGTCCCGCCGCTCCGGGTCCGTCGGCGCCGCGGGTCAGGATGAGCCGGGTGGTCGCGACGTTGAGGGCCAGCCGGAACAAGGTGACGAGGAGGAGCAGCGACGGGAAGACCGAGAACTCGAGCGCCCGGGTGAGCCCGAGGGAGATGAGGAGCATCAGGACGGAGATCCCGATCGACACGGCCAGCAGGACGTCGAGGGCGGTGGGCGAGACCGGGACGACGAGCAGGGCGAGGATGCCCAGCACGGCGATCGCCATGGTGGTCTCGGCGCGTCCGTTTCCGATCCGGGGCTCGTTCACGGTGCGGCCTCACGCCCGGGGGAACGCCCGCTCAGGCGGTACACGTAGGCGAGCACTGCGGCGACGGCCTTGAAGGTCGTCGCCGGCACGGTCCGGCCCACCTTCACCTTCCGGTAGAGGAGACGGGCGAGCGGGATGTCCTCGACGATGGGGACCCCGTTGGACCGGGCGAGGTCCCGCATGTACTCGGCGAGCGCTCCCTTCCCCTTGGCGGTGACGCGAGGGGCCCGGGCCTCCTCCCGGCGATAGCGGATCGCGACCGCGACATGGGTGGGGTTGACGACCAGGACGTCGGCGCGCGGGACCTCGACGGCGGCCATTCCCTTCGAGATGTCGCGGTGCTTCCGCTTGCGCCGGGAGCGGAGCAGGGGGTCTCCCTCGTCGTCCTTCATGTCCCGTCGGGCTTCTTCCTTTGTCATCTTCATCTTCCGGTTGAACCGGAAGTGCTGAAGTGCAAGCTCCGCGCCCGCCAGGAGGGCGGCCACCGCCAGCATCCTGACGGACGCGGTCCAGACGATTCCCCAGGCACGGGCCAGCTGATCCGGCGGCGCCGACCCGAGAAGCCTGGGCAGCGCCACCACGTCGTCGCGAACCGAGACCCAGCCCGTGTAGCCGAGCGCCACGACCTTGACGAGGGCCAGGGCGAGATCGGCGAGGAAGTCCCTCGAGACGAGCCGGGAGAAGCGCTCTCCCGAGAAGACCCGCTGGAGGTCCGGGAGCGCCCGTTCGGGCCAGATCTCCCCCCGGGTCTGGGCCACCGTCGCCGCGACGGCACCGAGCGCGGCCAGGGCGACGGCGCCGAGCACGGCGGAGGCCGGGCCCGTGGCGAGCCGGGGGAGCAGGCGGAAGGGCGTGTCGGGAAGGGTCCGGAGCGATCCGGTGATCATGGAGAGCACGCCCGCCTGGAACGGGGCGGCGAGGAGCGAGGCGCCCCATACCCCTCCCGCCATCGCCGCGACGGTGACCACGTCGTGGC
>JBAVCR010000004.1:0-3936 GCA_049586815.1 Anaeromyxobacteraceae bacterium | reverse complement strand
GGCCTGGCCCGCGAGCACGTCGCGGGTGATGCGGGCGTTCTCCCCGGCGTCCCCGCCGGCGAGCGCGGCGGCCGGCCAGCGCCGGAGCCCCAGCTCCTCCGGGGTCACGTCGAAGAGGCGCACCGCGCCGCCCGCCACCTCGGCCACGTGGGTGGTGCCGGTGACCGCGATCTCGTCGAGCCCCTCGCCGTGGACCACGAACGAGCGGGAGGAACCGAGCGCGGCGAGCACGCCGCCCACGATGGGAACCCAGCGCGGCTCGTACACGCCCATGACCTGGTGCGGCGCGCCGGCCGGGTTGGCGAGCGGGCCGAGCAGGTTGAAGACGGTGCGGATGGCGAGCTCGCGCCGGATGCCGGCCACCGCCTTGAAGGCCGGGTGGAGGCGCGGGGCGAAGAGGAAACCGATGCCCACCTCCGCGATGCAGCGCTCCACCCGTTCCTTGGGCGCGTCGACGTCGACGCCCAGCGCGGCGAGGACGTCGGCCGAGCCGCACCTCGACGACACCGAGCGGTTGCCGTGCTTCGCCACCGTCACGCCGGCGCCGGCCACCACGAAGGCGGCGGTGGTCGAGATGTTGAACGTGTTCTGGCCGTCGCCGCCGGTCCCGCAGGTGTCGACGAAGACGGCGCTGTCGACCCGGACGCGGTCGGCCCGCTGCCGCATCACCTGGGCGGCCCCGGCGATCTCCTCGACCGTCTCCCCCTTGAGCCGCAGCGCGGCCAGGAAGGCGCCGACCTGGGCCGGGGTGGTCCCGCCGTCGGCGATCTCACCCATGAGGTCGACCATCTCGCCGCGCGAGAGGTCGTGCCCGGCGACGAGGCGCGCGATGGCCTGCTGGATCACGCGCGCCTCCCGGGGGCCACGCGCGCGAGCCAGTTCCCGAGGAGCGCCTTCCCGTGCGTGGTCAGCACCGACTCGGGGTGGAACTGGACGCCCTCGACGTCGAGCGTCCGGTGGCGGAGCCCCATCACCTCGCCCTCGCGCGTCCAGGAGGTGACGGCGAGCACCCGGGGGAGCGAGGAGCGCTCCACCACGAGCGAGTGGTAGCGGCCGGCCTCGAACGGGGCGGGGAGGCCGGCGTAGAGCCCGTCGCCGCGGTGGAGCACCGGGCTCGCCTTGCCGTGGACGATGCGGTCGTTGCGCACCACCTTGCCGCCGAAGGCCTGGCCGATGGCCTGGTGCCCGAGGCACACCCCCAGGATGGGAAGCTCGCCCGCGAGCTCGCGGATGGCGGCGAGGCTCACCCCGGCCTCGTCGGGCGTGCAGGGGCCGGGGGAGACGACGAGCGCCGCCGGGCGGAGCCGCCGGATGCCGGCCACGTCGATGGCGTCGTTGCGGAAGACCCGGACGTCGGCCCCCAGCTCGCCCAGGTACTGCACCAGGTTCCAGGTGAAGGAGTCGTAGTTGTCGACGAGGACGAGGCGGGGCTTCATCGGCCGGTCCTCCGTCGCCGGGGAGCGGAGCGAGGCCCGGGAGACGCGCCCTTCACCGGCGCCGCCCGGGCGTCGAGGTCGCGCGACTCGGCCTGGGCCACCGCCGTGAAGAGGGCGCGGGCCTTGTTGACGGTCTCCTGGTACTCGGCGGCCGGCTTCGAGTCGTAGACCAGCCCCGCCCCGGCCTGGACCGAGATGCGCCGGCCCGACTGCATGAGCGTGCGGATGGCGATGCACGTCTCCATGTCGCCGCCGCGGTCGAAGTAGCCCACCGCGCCGGCGTAGGGGCCGCGGCGCGCCGGCTCCAGCTCGTCGATGATCTCCATGGCCCGGACCTTGGGCGAGCCGGAGACGGTGCCGGCCGGGAAGCCCGCGCGCAGCACGTCGATCGAGTCGAGCCCGGGGGCGAGCCGCCCCCGCACCTCGGAGACGAGGTGCATCACGTGGGAGTAGCGCTCCACGGTCTTCAGCTGCGTCACCTTCACCGAGCCCACCGCGGCGACCCGCCCGACGTCGTTCCGCCCCAGGTCGACGAGCATCACGTGCTCGGCGTTCTCCTTGGGATCGGCGCGCAGGTCCTCCTCGAGCCGCCGGTCCTCCTCGGGATCCTTCCCGCGCCTGCGCGTGCCGGCGATGGGGCGCAGCGTGACCTCGCCGTCCTCCAGCTTGATGAGGGTCTCCGGCGAGCTGCCCACGAGCGCCTGGTTCCCGTTCTGGAGGTAGAAGAGGTAGGGCGACGGGTTCACCCGCCGGAGCGCCCGGTAGACCTCGAAGGGCGGCACCGAGACCTCGGCGTCGAAGCGCTGGGAGAGGACGATCTGCTGGCAGTCGCCGGCCTTCACGTACTCCTGGGCGCGCCGCACCGCGCGCTCGAAGGCCTTGCGATCGGTCCGGGGCCGGAGCTCGGTGGCCCGGCGCGTGGCCGGGGACCTCCGGTCGCGCAGCGGCCGGGAGAGCGCCTCCAGCGTCCCGCCGATGCGGGCCAGCGCGCCGTGGTAGAGGGCGCGCGGGTCGTCCCCCGTCTCGCAGCGCACCTCGGAGATGACGTGGAGGGAGTGGCGCAGGTTGTCGAAGGCGACCACCTGGTCGAAATCCATGAAGAGGGCGTCGGGGAACCCGAGCTCGTCGGCCTTGGCCACCGGGACGCGCGGCTCGAAGAGCTTCACCGCGTCGTAGGAGAGGAAGCCCACGAGCCCTCCCGAGAAGCGGGGGGTGCCCGGGATGCGGACCGCCTGGTGGGTGGAGAGCTCGCGGCGGATCCACTCCACCGGATCGCTCGCCTGCCCCAGCCGCCACGACATGGAGGCGCGGGGGCCGGCGCCGAGGAAGCTGAAGCGGCCCGAGCGCTCGCCCCCCTCCACCGACTCGAGGAGGAAGGCCTGCCGCTTGCCGCGCGACAGCTTGAGGAACGCCGAGACCGGGGTCTCGGTGTCGGCCTCTACCTCGACGCGGACCGGTACGGCGCGGCCCGGGCGGCAGAGGGACTCGAAGGTCTCGAGGTCGGGGGAGGCGCGCAGGACGTCAGCGCCAAAGAAACACCGTCATGCCACGACCCGCCTGGCGGGACCGGCGATCTCCGCCACGTCCTTCGCCACCATCTTGTTCTTCGCGTCCACGAGGACGACCTGCGGGACGTGGCTGCGGGCCTCCGACTCCTCCAGCTCGGCGAAGGTCGCGAGGATGACCATGTCCCCGGGGCGGTTCAGATGGGCGGCCGCCCCGTTGATGCAGATGATGCCGCTTCCCCGCTCGCCCCGGATGGCGTACGTCTGCAGCCGGGTGCCCCGGGTGATGTTCCAGACGTGCACCGCCTCGTACTCCCAGATCCCGGCGGCGTCCATGAGGTCCTCGTCGATGGAGACCGAGCCCTCGTAGTCGAGGTCGGCATGGGTCACCGTCGCGCGGTGGATCTTGGACTTGAAGAAGGTCCGGCGCATGATCGGGATTACTACCCGGAGGGAGGCTTCCGATCAAGACTGGCGAGGTGAGACAGGGTGGGGGGGGGCCGATCGCGGCCCGGCGCCTGCGCGTCCTCGCGGAGGCCCGCGAGCGGGGAGAGCCGTTCCTGCGGCTCGATCCGGCCCACCTGCGCTTCCAGCTCGGAACCTCGCACGCCGACCTCCGGGTCCCGGTCGAGCTGTCGGCGGACGCGGTCGCGATCGTGCGGGGAGCCGTGGACCAGCTGGGGCTCCTCCTCGCCACCCATCACGCCCGGTTCCTGCCGAAGGGCGAGCTCGACCCGCTCTACCTGCGGGAGGACTACGCCTCCCTGCCCCGGGTGCTCGACCAGCACTCCCCGGCGACCGGGGGGCCCGACCTCCGCGGAGCGGCCCACCTCGCCCTCTCCGTCCACCCGGCGCTGCAGGGAGGGCTCGTCACCGCCTGGATGGGTCCCGGCGGCAAGGGGCGCTCCCTCACCGCGCTCTGGATCGGCGCCTTGCGGACCGCGGCCGCCGAGGCGGCCGGCGCCGGCGCCGCGTCGCGGGAGGACACCCCGTTC
>JBAVCR010000003.1:0-7107 GCA_049586815.1 Anaeromyxobacteraceae bacterium | reverse complement strand
GTCCCGAGGTGATTCGAGGTGCCGCGACCTCCGCGGCTCCTGCCGGACCTCGCCGTTCCCGATCGCGCCGCCGGCTCGCCGCGTGGGCGCGCTTCCCGCCGACCCAGGTCCCGAGCACCTCGATCCGCGGGATCTTCGCCGGCTCGGCCGTGCGGGGTTCTGGTCGAGGATCACGAGGTCGGCCCACTCGCCGGGCGCGAGGCTGCCCACCTCGTCGTCTGGGGCGGGGCACTAGTGAACGTGCGGCGCGGGGCCGAGAAGCTCGGCCAGCGGCGAGCTCGCCCGGAAGGCGGCGAACCGCTCGGAGCAGCGTCTCGACTCCATGCACGGCACCGCGTTCTCCCCGGTCTTCGTCGGATCGATGCGGTGGATCGACCTTCCGTTCTTGATCGTCTCCACGACCTCGATGTCGGCGATTCTCTGCCGATCGATGGAGAGCGGGTTCTCGGAGAGGATCGCGAAGTCGGCGAGCTTGCCGACCTCGATGGAGCCCTTCGTCCCCTCCTCGAAGTGCTGGTAGGCGGCCCACAGCGTCATCGCCTTGAGGGCCACGATGGGCTCGACGCGGTGCTCGGGGCCCAGCACCCGGCCCGAGCGCGTGCTGCGGTTGACCGTCGCGGAGAGCACCCGCATCGTGTCCGGGAAGGCCACGGGCGCATCGTGGTGCGAGCTCCAGATCATGCCGTTCTTCGCCATCCAGCCGGTGGGGGAGATGTTGGCGGCGCGGTCGGGCCCGAGCACCGTGTCGACGTACCAGTCGCCCCAGTAGAAGGTGTGCATGGGAAAGAGGGCCGGGAAGATCCCCAGCGCCTTCAGCTTCGGCACCTGATCCTCCCGCAGCGTCTGCCCGTGGATCATCACCGTTCGCCGGTCCCGGCCCGGGTGGCGCGTCGACGCGACGGCGACGGCCCGGAGGAGCTGGTCGATGGCTGCGTCGCCGTTCGTGTGGACGAGGATCTGCCAGCCGTTCCGGTACGCCCGGCTGATGGCCGCGATCGCCTGATCGTCGCGCAGGGCCGGGTAGCCCACGAAGTCCGCGGGCTGCCCCTCCGGCGCCTCGAGATAGGGCTGCGAGAGCCATGCGGTCCGGCCCTGCGGCGACGCGTCGAGCGTGAGCTTCACGCCCCCGATGCGCAGGCCGTCGCGATACGTGCGACCGGCGTACGGCCCCTTCATGAATCCGCCACCCTCCGGGACGAGCAGGGCCTCCGGATAGACGACCACGTCGAGCGCGAGGCGCCCGGCGCGGGCGGCCGCGACGTACAGGTCCACGTTGCCGGGCAGGGCGCGTCCCTCCTGCGCCGTGGTGTGGCCGTACCTGGCGTACAGCTTCTGTCCGGCATCCAGGAGGGCCAGCTGTTGCTCGAGGCCGAGCTTGGGCATGATGCGCAGGAACTCCCGGATGAGCACCGTGCCCTCCATCACCCCGCTCGGCTCCCGGGTGCCGGGCTTCCGCCGGATGACCCCGCCCTGCGGGTCTTCCGTCGTCGCGTCGATCCCGGCCATCCGAAGCGCCTTCGAGTTGAGCGCGTGCAGGTGCCCGGACTGGTGGATCACGATCATCGGCAGGTCGGTGGAGACCGCGTCGAGTTCTTCGGCCGTCGGGTGGCGCCGCTCGGCGAGCTGCGAGTCGTCGTAGCCGAAGCCGATGACGACCCCGAAGTCGCGCGCGATGCCGGAGCTCGCCATCCACTTGCGGAGCTGGGCCTGGAGCTCGGCGATGGAGCTCACGCCGCCGTCGGGTGGTGGAAGGAGGTTGGCCGCCATGGCCTGGACTCCGGCGCCCCACATGTGCCCGTGGGCGTCGATGAAGCCCGGGATCATCGTCCGGCCGCCGAGGTCGACGAGCTTCGTCTTGCGCCCCTTCTCGGCCTTCTCGACCACGCTCCGGGAGCCGACCGCGACGATCTTGCCCCCCTTCACGGCGACGGCCTCGGCCGCCGGCTGCCTGTCGTTCACGGTGACGATCGAGCCACCGAAGTAGATGGTGTCGGCGTCGGCCGCCATCGCGGCCGAGGCAAGGAACAGGGCGATGGCTGCCGCACCGGTCCTGGTCGAGGGCATGCTCAGTGCTCCAGGACTTCGGGGTACTTCGCCTTGTCCCTGGGCTCGAGCGCCGGCGGGGGACGGGCGGCCGCGGGGAGGAGGTGGCTGCGATCCAGCGAGCGATCGAGTTCCGCCAGCGCATCGCCCGCCTTCGTGGGCGATCGCTTCCCCAGGACGAACTCGGCCAGCTCCCGTCGCGTCACGTCCACGTGCGGGGCGCCCTTCGCGCCCGCATCGGAGATCACGAGCACGCCGTTGCGAAGCTCGACCCGGCGGATCCGCGGATCGCCCTCGACGGCGATGGTGAACGCCTGCCGCTCCCCTTCCGCCTTGCGGGGGTCCACGAGATAGCGGACGAACTGCAAGTTCTCGTCCACCGGCACCCCCGCCAGCTGTTCGGCGCTCGGCGTCCCGATCATTGTCCGGATCACGTCCAGCGTCACGGGCTGCCCCTCGGCCAGCATCCCGCCCTCGAGTTGCAGTGCCTCGGTGATGTAGAACCCGCGCGCGTTGGCGGAGGTCGTGCGCTGTCCGAGTGCGCGCGACGCCGTGGCCCGTGTCTTGCGCGCGCTGGAGTCCGCGGGATCGACCCTGAGCAGCAGGGACGTGAGCTTGAGGCTCCAGCGCCAGTTCGCGAATCCCCCCTTCCGGGCCGCGGCGGCGGCGGCCTTCCGCACCGCGCCGGGGCCTCCCATCATCTCGACGGTCCGTGCGGCCTCCTCGCGCAGCGAGAGAGGATTGATCTCGTAGACGTCCCCGCCGAACCAGCCCAGGTTCCCGTTGAAGACCTGGCGGACGTGGCTCTCGACCTGCCCGTACGTCTCGCGCCCCTTGCGCATGTGGGGCGGCATGTAGAGGTTCTCGGCCGCCGCCCTCCCGTCCATGCCCCGGGCCATGAGGCGCAAGGTCTGATCGTGGATGAGCTGGACCTGGTCGACCGACAGCTCGATCACCTGCCGCACGGTCTTCTCGCCCTTGAGGGTGGGCCCGTGGAGGTCGAGGAGCACCTCGGCGTTCCTCGACTCGATCCAGCGCGCGTCGTCGACGAAGGTCACCGGGTCACGGTACCGCCCGCCCCGGAGCGTGTAGATGTTGAAGACGGTCTCGGTCGCCGTCATGTTCGTCACGAGCAGGCGGTGACGGGGGAAGTAGAAGGCGACGCTGTCGGACGCGTCCGAGCGATTGGGCGCGACCTGCACCGGCTCTCCCGCGACCACGAGGTCCATGACCTTTCCGTTCTCGAAGAGGCGCCTGGGCGGCTGGTAGCTCGACACGGCGAGGAGCTTCTCCGGCGTAAACCCCAGAAGGTTCGGGAAAGCGTCCGGGCCGGTCGGCGGGTGAAAGACCCCGAACTGGGCCACCGCCCGCGCCTGGTAGAGACCGCTCAGGACGTTGACCCCGGTCGATGTCCGGCGGTTGCGATCGAGGTGTTCGTGGCCCCAGAGCTCGGTCCCGTCGTCCATCCAGGCCCCGGTGCCGTCCGCGTAGTGCCAGTGGGTGAGGAGGATGGCCGCGACCTTGATCTTCTTGCCGACCTTGGCCTCGAGCTTCTCCCGCATCTCGGTCGCAGCGCGCGTGGAGTCGCCGGTGTCGACGATGATCCAGCCGCCCGGGGCCTCGAGGGCGAAGGTGCTCGCGATTCCCCAGCCCCGCAGCGCATACACGCCCGGGATGACCGCCTCCGCGACCTTCTTGTCGGTGATTCCCCACATCGCGTTGGCCTCGAGCGCGGTGGGGGTGGTGGTGGCGCCATTCGGCCCCGTGACCGTCTCCATGGTCAAGGACGGGCTGTGCCAGGAGGGCTCCGCCGCTGCGGCGCGGGCGACGGGGAGTGCTCCGAGCGCCAGGACGGCAATGGCGCAGACGCTCTTCACGCTCAGACGGTTCATTTGGGTTGCCTCGCCAATGCCTTCGGAATCCGGCGCGTCCCCATAACGTTGCCCCCTCCGGGTGCAACGCGCGATCCGCGTCCGCCTCCGCCCGGGGCCCTCAGGAACCGACCGGACCCGCCGCGGTGTCGACCCGCGTCATCCGCACGCCGGCGTAGGCCATGGCAACCGTGAGCAGCGGGCTCACGTGGCTGAAGATGGCGAAGGGCGCGTAGCTCCAGGTGGCCACGCCCAGCGTGGCCGCCATGTAGGCGCCGCAGCTGTTCCAGGGGATGAGCGCCGAGGTCGGCGTGGCGGTATCGCCGACCGTGCGCGACAGGACCTCGGGTGCGAAGCCGCGCTTCGCGAAGGCCCCCTTGAACATCCGGCCCTCCCCAGCCCGAAAAGAAAAAGGCCTCAACCCTTGGGAGGTTGAGGCCTTCAGCCCTTGCGGGCCAACTGGCGGGGTGTACGGGACTCGAAGGACCTGGAACGCAGTGACTCAACCTGTCGACGGGGCACGCCTTTCGTCGGGAAACCACTGCGGGACAGGGCCTTCGAGTCGATCGCGAAGTTCACTCCAGGCCACGGGAGTCCCCGGGAATCGGCCGGGGTCTTGGAGCGCTGGTGGAGGGGAATGGCCCGCGGGCTGTACGGGGCGATGGCACGTCGTGGGGAGTCCGACCGTTCGAAGAGCGTGCTACTCGGGGCCGACGGCGGGGCCGAGCGTGCGGATGAGTTCCGGGATCTTGCGGCGGACGACGTCGAGGACGATCCCGCGGTCCACGCCGAAGTACTCGTGGGCCACGAGGTTTCGCATGGCCGTGATCCGAGCCCATGGGACCGAGGGCCACTGGGCCTGAATCTCGGCAGGGGTCTTCGTCGCGGCCTCCCCGATCACGACGATGTTGAAAAGGATCGCGTCCAGGAGAACCTCGTCTGACACGAGTCGATCGTCCTCGACGTGCAACGCGATCCGCTCGATCTTCCTGCATGCGGTCAGGATGTCCGCGAGATACTGCCGCGGCTCACGAGACATGGATCGCCTCTCGCTCGATGCGCGGCCGCATTTTCGGCTTGAGCATCGACGGGGTCGCGAGATCCACCTTCGCTCCGAGGAGGCCTTCCAGGGCTTCCTTCAGCCCGAAGTATCCATCGAACGTCGTGTCGCCCTGGAACTCGACCAGGACGTCGACGTCGCTCGCGTCGCCGGCCTCGTCACGCGCCACGGATCCGAACACGGAGAGCGACTTGACGCCAAAGCGCTGCCTCAACTCAGGGAGGTGACCCTGAAGGGCTTCGATGGCCTGGGTGCGGCGCATGCCACTAGCCTATCAGCGGATCGCTGAGCCCGCATCTCGGGGGCATTCGACCGAGTCTTGCCCGGGACGGAGAGGTACCTCGTCGTCATGCCGCGACATACTGATCCTGCGGGTTGGTTTGATGCCAACTCCTGCGGTTCATGAGGTGTGCCTCGCCTCCTCCTGCAGGAGACGTAGGTCCTCAATCGATCCGACGGGAACTACGGTGCATGAGCGGACCCCCCGCGGGCCAGGCAAGCATCCGTCGGGATGCTGGCAGAAGAGGATCGGCAAGGCCTTCCAGTTGTCGATGGCCCTGGCCGGGCACTCCAACGGCGCTCCGAAAGGGGCCATACCCTCGTGAGACTGTCACACCATTCGCCGCGAAGCGCCTTGATACGCATGAACTTCCTCAGGCGAACGTTTGGCAGCGGCGGTCGCGCGTCGATTCGCCCAGACGGGTTCAGGAAGACACCTCCCTCGGACATCCAGAAAGGAATCGCAATCATGGCCATGCCTCGAACCCTCCGATTGGTCTTCACGGGTGCGCTGCTCGCTGGAGGTTGCGCCGCGGCGTTCACGTCAACCGTGGTCCTCAAGGAGCGCAACGCAGAAGGCGGCACCGTTCGTGTGGTGTGCCCGAGTTACCCACCGGATGCGGACACACAGGCCAAGGTGTCCGCCGAGATGGTGAACGTGTGCGCGCCCCGGGAATGGAAGGTCGTGGACGTCAAGTTGCAGGACGTCCGAGGTCCGTCCGGAATTGCGTGCGTGCCGGGAGTTCCGTGCCAGCCGGCACCCGGGCCCTGGCAGCAGCAGATCGACTTCACGTTCTCCTGCATCGGGAGCGCGCGGTAGGCGGATCGAATCGTCCGCCTGGAAGGCGAGGGAGGCGAAGCCGCGCCTCCCTCGCTCTCGTGCCGCGCAATTCCGACTACGGATACGGGTGGACCCCCCACCCTATGGCGAGTGCGGTCAGCGCAACCTGGGGAAACGGTGCGTCCTCTAGGTTGGCGGCCTCACCGGTCAACTGAACGAAGAGTGGTGGTACGGTAGGGGCCTCGAACCGGCCGCTTCCCTTGCTGGTGAACGCAACTCGTTGGGCCCGGGCGGACGCCCGGGTCACGGTGAGATCGACGTTGTCTTTCATCCAGATTCCGGTAATCCGAAAGCCCCCGTCAATCCGGGCGAATGTCACATCAGTCCCCATTCCGGTGATCCGCGAACCTTCGACCTGCAACTCGACGAGCGCACTCCGGTAGGTCGGATTGCCGACGTACTCCCGCTTGAACGTGAAATCGGTTGGGTCCCCACCCGAGCAGAAGGATGCAACTTGCCCTTTCCACGTCCCGCTGGGAGTGAGCTTGAGCGAGGAATAGGAAGGTCCGCCCATCTTTCCCGCGCCAATTTCCTGGTCGTCGAAAGCAGCGGCTCGGTAGGCGTAGTCGTCGACGTAGAAAACAATCTCGCCGCGCGGGCCGGGGCGCTTCCCTGCCTCCGCCGAGGGTCCAGCGCAGGCCGATGCGAGAATGGCGATCGCCGCTGCGAAAGCTGGTCCGATGGATGTGGGTCTCATGCGGGTCTCCTCGCGCGCGACCCTACTGCAGATCCCATCATGGGCGTGATTGATGCCGAGTCAGGCTCTTGAGGCAGCTCCGAACCGTAGGCAGCAAACGCCACACCCAGAACAGCAACCCACACCAGACGCTTCACGCAGGACCTCCCGGCGATAGAGCTGAACCGCTGCAAGGAACCGGCCCATCCGGTGGGCTTGATCCGGTCCGGTGGACAGTTTGACTACGCTGCCTGCCTCTCCGTGAACGTCCTCTCAAACTCGGCCGGACTGACGTAGCCGATGGCCGAGTGTAGCCGCTTCTGGTTGTAGAAGACTT
>JBAVCR010000002.1:0-8268 GCA_049586815.1 Anaeromyxobacteraceae bacterium | reverse complement strand
ACCGCGGCCCGCGCCCGCGCCGCGGCGCGCTGGTGGGACTCCTCGGCGTAGAGCTTCACGCAGGCCTCGCCCACCGGGTCGGGCTCCGCCTGGAGGGCGCGGGCCACCGCGCTGTCGACCGCGAAGGCCTCCATGGCCACGTCGGCGAGCGCTCCCATCACCTCCTGGCGATCCCCCATCGCCGCGCCGAGCGCCTTCGACGCCACCCCGGCGGCGTAGCCGAAGAGGAGCTTGTTCAGGGCGGCCACGCGCCGCTCGCGGGCGAGGCGTCCGGGCGCCCCGGCGGGAACGCCCGCCTGGGCGGCCACCGCCGCCTTGCGCGCCAGGTCGGGGAGCGGGAAGCCGCCCTTGGCGGCCCGCTTGAGCAGCGTGCCGGGCACGAGGAGCCGGTTGATCTCGTTCGTGCCCTCGAAGATCCGGTTCACCCGGTTGTCCCGGAAGATCCGCTCGATGGGGTACTCCTCCACGAACCCATACCCGCCGTGGATCTGCACCCCCTCGTCGGCCACCTGGAAGAGGGCCTCCGAGCCCCAGACCTTCAGGATGGAGGCCTCCACGCTGTACTCCTCGACGGCGGCGATGTGGTCGGCCTCGAACTCCTTCGTCCCGGGCGCGTGCCCGCCCGCGGCGGCGCGCCGGTCGATGAGCCCGGTGGTCCGGTAGCTCATGGCCTCGCCCACGTAGGCGAGCGCCACCATGCGGGCGAGCTTCTCCCGGATGAGCCCGAAGTCGGCGATGGGCTTGCCGAACGCCTTGCGGTCCTTGGCGTAGGCCGCCGAGAGCTCGATCACCTGCCGGACGCTGGCCATGCAGGTCGCGCCCAGCTTGAGCCGCCCCACGTTGAGGATGTTGAAGGCGATGCGGTGCCCCTTGCCGACCTCGCCGAGGAGGTTCTCCACCGGCACCCGGGCGTCCTCGAAGACGAGCTGCCGCGTCGAGCTGCCGCGGATGCCCATCTTGTGCTCCTCTGCACCGGTGGTGAAGCCCGGGGCGTCGCGATCGACGATGAACGCGCTGAACTTCTCCCCGTCCACCTTGGCGAAGACGATGAAGACGTCGGCGAAGCCGGCGTTGGAGATCCACTGCTTCGTGCCGTTCAGGATCCAGTGGCGCCCGTCGGGGGAGAGCACCGCCTTCGTCCTCGCCGCCATGGCGTCGGAGGCCGAGGAGGGCTCGGAGAGGGCGTAGGCCGCGATCCACTCGCCGGAGGCGAGGCGCGGCAGGTAACGGGCCTGCTGCTCCGGCGTCCCGAAGTAGACGATGGGGAGCGTGCCGATGCCCACCTGCGCGCCGAAGATGACCGACCAGGAGCCGAGGACGGTCATGGCCTCCGCCACGAGCGCGCTCGTGGTCAGGTCCTGGGCGAGGCCGCCGTGCTCCTCCGGCACGTCGAGCGCGAGGAGGCCGAGGTCGCCGGCCTCGCGGACGAGGCGGCGCACGGTCGGGAAGTCCTTCGCCTCGATGGCGTCGGCCGCGGGCAGGACCCGCTCGAGCGCGAACTTGCGCGCGGTGCGGAAGAACTCCCGCTGCTCTGCGGTGAAGCGGTCCGGGGTGTCGATGCGCTCCGCGCCGACCTCGGAGAGGAGGAACCCGCCTCCGGGCGGCAGCGCGGTGCTGGGCTTCTCGGCGACGGATTCGGCCATGGCGTACCTCCCCGGTTGATTCCGGAATCGACGAGGATCTATCGCCTCGGGCCGGTGGATCAAGGCCCCGCGGCGCCAGGGCCCGAAAGGTCCGCCGTGGGGAGGAGGGCCGGCGGGCGCCGGTGCCGGGTGGACTGCTCGTACGCGTGGGCGAGCCGGAGCAGCGTCCCCTCGCTCCAGGGGCGGCCGATGAAGCTCACCCCGACCGGCAGCCCGAACGGCGCGCCCGCCGGCACCGTGATGGACGGGTACCCCGAGACGGCGGCGGGCGTTGAGCTTCCCTGCACGAAGTGGTCGCCGTTCACGAGGTCGATGGTCCAGGCCGGGCCGCCGGTGGGGGCGACGAGCGCGTCGAGGCGGTGCTTCGCGAAGACCCGGTCGAGCCCCTGCTCGCGCGAGAGGCGCCGGCAGCGGGCGAGCGCCTTCCGGTAGGCGGCGTCGGTGAGCGGCCCCTTCTTCTGGGCGCGGAGGAAGAGCTCCTGCCCGAAGTACGGCATCTCCCGGTCGGCGTTGGCGACGTCGAAGGCGATCACGTCGTCGAGGCTCTGGACGCCCGCCCCCGGGGCCCAGGCCGGCAGCCACGCGTCGAGGCCGGCCTTGAGCTCGTACAGGAGCACCTCGGTCTCGTCGTCGTCGTAGGTGCCGAGGCCGGGAACGTCGGCGGGGTCGACGATGACGGCGCCGCGGCGGCGCATCTCCGCCACCGCCTCGTCGAAGGCCCGGTCGGCGGGGGGCGACGCGCCGTAGACCTTGGCGCGCATCACGCCGATCCGCGCGCCGCGCAGACCGTCCGCGTCGAGGAAGCGGCCGTAGTCCTTCTCCACCTTGCCCGCCGCGGCGCGCGTGGCCGGATCCTCCGGGTCCGGGCCGGCGAGGGCGCCGAGGAGGACCGCGGCGTCGGCCACGCTGCGGGCCATGGGGCCGGCGGTGTCCTGCGTGTGCGAGATGGGGGCGATGCCGGTGCGGCTCACGAGCCCCACGGTGGGCTTCAGGCCGACGAGCGCGGTCGCCCCCGACGGGCAGACGATCGACCCGTCGGTCTCGGTGCCGACGCCGGCGACCGCCAGGCTCGCGGCCACCGCCGCTGCGGTGCCCGACGAGGAGCCGCAGGCGCTGCGGTCGAGGGCGTAGGGGTTGCGGGTGAGCCCGCCCACGCCGCTCCAGCCGGACGAGGATCGGGTGGAGCGGATGTTGGCCCACTCGGAGAGGTTCGCCTTCCCGAGGATCACCGCCCCGGCGGCGCGCAGGCGCGCGGCCACGAAGGCGTCGCGGGGGGCCAGGTTTCCCTTCAGCGCGAGCGAGCCGACGGTGGTCGCCATGCGGTCGCCGGTCGCCACGTTGTCCTTCAGGACGACCGGGATGCCGTGGAGCGGCCCGCGGGGGCCGCGCTCCGCCCGCTCCCGGTCGAGCTCGTCGGCGATGGAGAGCGCATCCGGATTCACCTGCAAGATCGAGCGAATGGACGGATCGAGGCGGGCGATCCGGTCGAGGTGGGCCTGCACCAGCGCGCGGGAGGTCGTCCTCCCCTCGGCCTGGGCCCGGGAGAGGTCGGCGATGGAGGCCTCCAGGACCTCGACCGGCGCCGGGCCTGCCGCCGGGCCTGCCGCCGGGGAGCGAATGGGGACGAGGAGCGCGATCGCGACGGCGAGGACGTTCTTCCGGTTCAAGGTGGACCTCCCGGTGAAGGACCCTACCCGGTCGGGAGGTGGTCGCCAGTGTTTTTGCTCGACAAATGGCTCACGGTTCGATAGATCGCGCGTTCCTCATCCCTCTCTGGGGTGGAGCCGCCCGCCACTTTCTGGCGGACGGATTCGGAGAAGAAACGAGCAAGAAGCAATGGGTACCGGCACCGTGAAGTGGTTCAACGACGCGAAGGGCTTTGGGTTCATCACGCAGGATGGCGGCGGCGAGGACGTGTTCGTCCACCACACCGCGATCCAGGCCGATGGGTTCCGCACCCTCGCCGAGGGCCAGAAGGTGGAGTTCGACGTGAACAAGGGGCCGAAGGGGCTCCAGGCTGCGAACGTTCGCCCCCTCTAGTTCCACTTCTCGCGACAGCTGAAGTGGCGAGAGCCCGGCCCAGCGGCCGGGCTCTTCCGTTCCGGGACCTTCGCTCCTAGAAGTTCTCGTTGATGTTGAGGTAGAGGCCCCAGGAGCCGTCGAGCCCCACGCCCACCTCGACGAGCCCGTTCGTGCGCGTCGGCTTGTTCACGAGCACGCGGACGCCCGCGGTGACGGCCGGATACCAGTACTGGAAGACCGGCTGGTTGGGCGCGTCGCCCGGCTGGCGCGGCTGGGCCACCGAGTGGACGTTCGCGCCCACCACGCCACCCACGAAGTCCCAGATGCGGAAGCGGTACTCCGCCTCGGCGTAGAGCAGCGACTTCCCGATGTGGCGCCCCTCGATGTAGCCGCGGCCGGAGCGCGCGTCGGGGTCGGAGCCGATGGAGGGGAGGCTCAGGTACGGGGTGTTCCCGAAGGAGAACCACCCGTAGGCCCAGAGGGCGAGGACGTGCGGCTTGGGGAGCGAGAAGTAGGCGCGGCCGTCCACGTAGAGTGACTGCCAGTCGTAGGTGCTGCCGAGCCAGCGGGGAAAGGCCCGGTAGGTGGCGGTGGCGTAGTAGCCGCGCGTGGCGTTCACCGGGTTGTCGCGGCTCTCCCAGAGCATGTCGACCGAGATGCCCACGTTGTTGTACGGGCCGCTCGTGCCGTACGGATAGGTGGTGAAGGGGTTCACGATGCCCGGGGGCACGCCCCGGTCGCCCACCGCGTAGAAGCGATCGAAGTAGATGCCTGCGCCGAGGTACAGGTCGGAGAAGACGCGCCGGAACGCGGTCTGCCAGAGGCGGACCAGGCTCTTGTCGACGACGACCTCGTCCTGCGCGGGCGTGTTGCCGCCGAGACCCCAGGTGGGCGCCGGGAAGATCTGCCAGTTGGTGTAACCGACGACGCTCCAGTCGCCTCCCCCGAAGTAGATGCTCGTGCGCAGCGGGATGGAGACCTGGTTCTTCACCGTGTAGAGGACGTTGGTGGCGAACTTGGAGAGCTTCGCCACGTCGTCGTCGAAGCGGAAGACTCCCGCTCCCGCCACACCGAAGCCGAAGCCGATGAGGGGGCTCGTGAGGATGAAGGGGACGGCGTTCCAGTGGAACTTCTTCTTCCGCTCGGCCTCGAGCTGCGCCGGCGTCAGCTCCTCGTGGAGGCCGAACCCGCGCATGATGAGCTCGGGCAGGTCCATCGAGGCCTCGGTGGGATCGACGTCGGGCGTGTCCTCGACCGGTCCCGGGCGTGCCGCCGGCGGGAAGGCCGTCTCGAGGTCGGGGGTCTTCTCGGTGCCGGGCGGCGGCGGGGAATCCGCGGCCGGCCTTCCGACCATCTCCCCCGCCCCGGCGCGCCGCGGCGTCGCTCCGACGAGCGAGCCCGCGAGCAGCAGGAGGGCGAGGAGGAGACGGGACGGGTGCGACACGGGCGCAAGATAGCAGCGATGCCGCCACCCTGCGCCCGACTTTCTTCGGCCCTCTACTTGGCCTTCTTCTTCGCGGCGGGAGCGGGCTCGACGGCGATGGCGACGGTCTCGCTGTACTCGGCGAGGACCTTGTCGCCGACCTTGATCTTGTCGAGCTTGATGTCCGGGCCGGCCTTGACCTTGTAGGAGCGCCCCTCGGGGCCGGTCAGGGTGACGATGCGGGACTTCGCGTCGATCTTGGAGATGGTGACGGTGCCCTTCAGCGACACCTTGACGGCGCCGGCCGGCCTCTCGCCCTTGGCGGCGGCCTCGCCGGTGGCGGTGGCGGTGGGCTCGACGGCCTTGGCGTCCGGGGCCATGAGCGAGAGGACCACGCCCTGGCTGAAGGTGACCTTGACGCGGTCGCCGACCTTGATCTGGTCGAAGTTCTTCACCTCGGGGCCGACCTTGATGGTCTCGGTGTCGGCCTTGCCCTTCAGCGTGACGGTGCGCGCGGCGGCGTCGACGGCGGTGACCGTGGCGATGGCCTGCTCGACGCGGCCTCCGGCGGCCATCCCCTTCTGCGTCGAGGGGTTCACGGTGAGCGGCTGGGCGGCCTGGTCCTCGGCGAACGAGGCGACGGGGGCGAGGGCGAGCGCGGCGGCCGCCAGGGACAGGAAGAGCTTGCGGTTCATCGAACCTCCGGGGAATCGGGTTGGGCGGACAGTGTAGTCGGGCCGGGGTCCCGCGGCCCCCCTCTTTGGGCGGCCCGCCCCAATCGTGAACGTTCCGTTCAGCTGGGCGGGTAGCGGGCCCAGGACCCGCACTGCCCGCCCTCGCAGGGCAGGCTGCCCGCGCCGAAGTGACGGTGCAGGTCGTCCGCCACCTGCTCGACGACGTCGCGCAGCTCGAGCCGCTCCACCCACCGGCGGGGGATCGCCTGCTCCCCGAGGACGAGGCCGAGGAGCGAGCCGGCGATGGCCCCGGTGGAGTCGCTGTCCCCGGAGTGGTTCACGGCGAGGAGAACCCCCTCCTCGAAGCCGTCGGCGACGAGAGCCGCGTAGAGGCCGATGGCGAGCGCCTCCTCCGCCACCCAGCCCTGGCCGAGCGACTCCACGTCGGCCGCCGTCCCGCGCGGGGCCCGGGAGCGCCAGAGCGCCTTCTCCACGGCCTGCGCCGTCTCCTCGTGGCCGGGGTGGCGACGCAGCACGTCGAGCGCGCCGAGGGCCGCCTCGTCGAGCGTGGAGCCGTCGGCGACGTCGTGGACCAGCTGGGCCAGGTATCCGGCGGCGAGCCAGCCGCTCGGGTGGCCGTGGGTGATGGCGGCGAGCTCGCAACCGGTGCGGAAGGGGTGGCCGGGCACGAAGCCGGCCGGGGCCACCCGCATCACGCCGCCACAGCCCTTGCCGTCGTTGATGGGGACCTCTGGCGTCCCCATGCGCCCCTTCCGGAGCGCGGAGAGGCAGGTCTCGCCCGGCGCGCGCACCGCGTGGAGGTCGCGCATGCGCACGAGCCAGCCCTCCTCGTCCGGGATGCCGCGGTGCCGGACCACGTCGCCCTGGGTCTCCAGCCAGCGCAGGTAGGCGTGCCAGGCCACCTCCGCGGTGCTCCTCCCCGGGACGCGCTGGCGCAGGTGCTCGGCGCGGAGCAGGGCCTCCGCGGTGAAGAGCGTCATCTGGGTGTCGTCGGTCACCGCCCCGAGGCGCCGGTAGCACATGGCGTAGTCGCGCAGCCCGGCCGGGCCGAACTCGCCGCGGATCTCGGCGAGGGTCTTGAACTCCACGGCGGCGCCGAGCGCATCGCCCACCGCGCCGCCGAGCAGGCAGCCCCGGAAGTTGCCCCGCGTCCTCGCCCCCCGGATCCGCCTCGCCTCGCTCACCCCGGAACCCCTTTCGAACCGCAGCGGGCGGCATTCTGGCACAGCCTCCGCGATCCGCCTCTCCCCACGGGGGCAGTCCGCCGGATTTCACCATGGGTCCGCGGTGGTCGGGTTCCCCACGGCCGCGCACGCCGCCCCCGGGATGCTCACATTCTGCCCTGAGGTCGCGGGGTTGGGCCGTCCACCCGGGTCGGCGCGGCATCACGGAGCCGGCGCCGGGCGGGTCGCCAAGTGCCCGACGCGCCGGGACTTTCGGGACGAGGCGCGTGGCGCGGCAGGTGCTCCTGGGATGGTCATCATGACCGCCTCGCTCGCCGCCACCGCGCTCGCGCTCCTCCTCGCCGGACAGTCGGCCGCCGACCGCGCCGCCTACCAGGCGTACCAGGTCCAGCTGGCGCGCATCATGGCCACCGAGTCGGGAGCCGGCGCGGGAGTGCTGCCCCGCAGCGGCGCCGCGAGCGTCACCGCGAGCGCCACGCCCGGCTGCATCCTCGTCCCCGGCGTCGCCAACACCACGACCACGAAGGACTGCGTCGCCTGCCACGCGGGCTTCGAGTCGCGCCACTCCCACCCGGTCGACGTGGACCAGGACGCGGCCCGCTACCGCTCCTTCGGCGGCTCGGGCCCGTCGCTCCGCCCCGCGGCGGAGGTGGTGAAGCGCGGCGTCTTCCTGGCCGACGGCAAGGTGACCTGCCTCACCTGCCACGACGGCAACTCCCCCTGGAAGGCCAAGATCGCGCTCCCGCCCGACGCCCCGCTGAAGGAGGCGGTGAAGCCGGGCAACCCGGAGACCTACGATCCGGACGTGATGCGCCCCTCGGCGATGCGCGGGCTCACCGCGACCACGGGGAAGGCGCTGCTCGCGCCGGGGACCGCGGTCAGCCCGACGCCGCTGTGCAAGGCCTGCCATTCGTTCGACTGACGCGGGCGGCGCATCCACGACCCCTGCCGTGAGCCGCCGGCGTGGCGGATGCCCTTCTCCGCGTCGCTCGTCCTCGGGTGCGGACGTCCCCGGCCGCACAGCGCCGGGGAACCACGCACGCGAGGGGAGCCGGGGCCCGGCGCCCCTGCGGATGCACTCCGCTCGAAGTGCACCCGCCCGCCGGCTGGCGCGGCAGGGCGGGAGGCATCGCCCGCGTCGTCTCTCTCGGTCAGTGAAGAGCGCCGGGCGTCCGGGAGTAGGCCCTCGCGGACGTCGGCGGCTGCCCCCAACTCTCTTTCGGGCGGCGAGTCAGGGCCTGCGCGCGATCGCGCGTGCGCAGCCTCGCCAGGCGCCGCAGGTGGCCTCGTCGAGCCGCGCC
>JBAVCR010000001.1:0-8171 GCA_049586815.1 Anaeromyxobacteraceae bacterium | reverse complement strand
AGCCAGCCCATGGCCACCCAGCCGGCCCACCGGGCCTGGCCGAGGAGGATGGCGGCCCCCACCACCACCTCCACCACGCCCGCGGCCCGCATGAAGAGGGCGGGGCTCACCGGGATGAGCCCCCGGGCGAACGGCCCCAGGTAGCCCTCCCAGTTCGTGAGCAGGTTCGTGAACTTGTCGAGCCCGGCCAGGATGGGGACCACTCCCAGGGCGAGGCGAAGGCTCCAGTACGCTGCCGAACGGTTCTTGTCCTGCATGGCGGGTCCTCCTATGGGATCCACCTGATTGGATGCCCCGCGCCGTCTTCCGTTACCGGGTAACGGATTGGCTTTCCGACCATCCAATCGGGAGAGGAGGCTCCCATGAACCCGAGCCCGCTGCCGATCCCCGTTCCGCCCCCGCCCGGTGGCCCCCTCCCCTCCGACGCGGAGGTGGTCCGGAGGGTCGTGGGTGGAGAGGCGTCGCTCTTCGAGGTGCTGATGCGGCGCCACAACCCGCTCGTCTACCGGACGCTCCGGGGCATCCTCCGGGACGAGGCCGAGGTGGAGGACGCCATGCAGGCCGCCTGGCTGGGCGCCTACGCCGGGCTGCCTGGATTCCAGGGCGGCGCGGCCTTCTCCACCTGGCTCGCGCGCATCGCCATCAACGAGGGGCTGATGCGCCTGCGCGCCACGGGCCGGGTGGAACTGGTGGAGGACGCACCGGTCGACGAGGAGGCGGCGATGACGTCCGAGCGCGAGAACCCGGAGCGGAAGGCCGCCGACCGCGAGGCCATCGGGCTGGTCGAGGACGCCGTGGACGCGCTCCCCGCCCCCTACCGGACGGTCTTCATGCTTCGCGAGGTCGAGGAGATGCCGACCGCGGAGGTGGCGGCCTGCCTGGGCATCACCGAGGAGGCGGTCCGGGTCCGGTTGCACCGGGCCCGGCTCGGCATCCGGGACTCCCTCCTCGCCCGGGTGAGGACGAGCGCCCGCGAGGCCTTCCCGTTCCTCGCGCCCCGCTGCAACCGGCTGGTCGAGGCGGTGATGGGAAGGATCCTCGGGGCGCTGTGAGCGCCTCCGCGCCCTCACGCCCCGGGGAGCCGCCCGCCCAGCCCCGTCACGGCGCGCTCACCCGCCACGGCGCGTAGGGCGGCGTGATCCCCACCATCTCGAAGCGCTGGTTCAGAAGCCCGATGCGGTTCGTGAGGATCCCGTTCGGGACACCGCTGGTGAGGAGCGCGTCCATCGTGCCCAGGTCGTTCACGGTCCAGTAGCCGGTGAAGAACCCTTGCTGCTGGAGCGACTGCATCTCGGCCGCCTGCGGGCCGAGCGTGTACCGCGGCTTCCAGGCCACGCAGGGGATGCTGACGAGGGCGGACGGGTCCTCCTCCACGAGGCAGTGCTGGTCGGGCGCCAGCTGGCCGGCCGCCAGCGCCTGCTGGTACTCGGTCACGAAGTCGGCCGAAGGCAGCGAGATGATGCCCCGCTGCCAGATCGGCGCACTGCCGGGAAAGAGGCACCGCTGCCCCTCCTTCAGTCCTCCCGGGGGCGGCGGGTTGCAGGAGACGAGCTTCTCCCGGAGCTGGGCCAGGATGGCGCTCACCGGCACGATGATGTCCGGGCTCTTGCTGTCGAGCCAGGTGGGCAGGTTCGTCCGCGTGTAGATGAACTCGAGCATGTCCGCGACGCGCGGGATGACCTCGCCGTTGCGGAGCCGGCAGTTCGCGAGCAGCTCGGCGTAGGTGTAGTCCTCCGCCCAGCCGGTGCAGTAGAGCCCCTGGACGGAGCCGGGGAAGAGCCCCTGGTGCAGGAAGATGGGGACCTGGTCCTTGGTGAGGCGGACGTCGATCTCGAGGTAGTCGGCGCCGAGCTGGGCGGCCAGGATGGCCCCCTCGGGCGTGTTCCCGGAGATGCCGCAGTTGTCGCCGCTCTTGCAGCCCCCCTGGCGTGCGCCCACGAAGAAGGTCTGCCTGCCCTCGGCGTTCTGGCGGCTCTTCCGGGCCCGCACCCAGCTCACGGTGAGCGGCACGCCCGGCGCGTTCACGCCATTCCCGGTGGCGCCGGTGAGGGTCGCACGGACGGCAGGCGGCGGACGCGGATCGCCCGGGGGCCCGGCGGGATCCCACGCCGGCGCGTCGCACACCCAGTCGACGATCTCCTGCGGCGAGACGAAGAGCCGGACGAGCCCGGTCGTGGTCGGGTCGGGTTCCGACACGTCCAGGTACCGCCAGTGCCCCTCGAGGACGAGACGGGTGACCGGCGCGTCGCCCGTGGTGTCGCGGAAGCAACCCGGCTGGAGGACGGCGAACGCGGCGTGGTCCCCGGCGAGCAGCGAGACCGACGACGTCATGCCCTCCCCGGGATTCACGCCGCCCCACTGGCTCGCGTGGACGACGACGTTCGCCCCGAAGCGGCTGGAGGTGTCGTAGACGCCGTCGAGCACCTTCGGGAGCGACCAGGGATTCGGGAGCGGGACCGACCGGGCCACGAGCCCGCCATCGGAGAACGTCGGCGGCTGCGCGCCCTCCCGCGACATGCAGGCCGAGGAGAGGAGGACCAGGAAGCCCGCCGCGAGGACGCGATGACCGAGGGTCATGGTGACACCACTCGATTAGCCACCTCGTCCAGGGTCGTCCATGGGATTCGCGTCACACCCCTTCCGGGTACGTCGCTGGCGGTGAAGTCCGCGTCGCGGCGCGCTTGCGGTCGAGTACCCTGCCGGTTACGTCGCCCCGAAGGCAAAGGAGCCCGAATGAACCGTCTCGCCCTCGCCGCCGCCGTCTTCCTCCTCGCGACGCCAGCGGTCTCCCGCGCCGCCGGCTTCTACCTCTACGAGATCGGCACGCCGAGCGTGGGGCTCGCCTCGGCCGGCTACACGACGCGGGCCGGCGACGCCGAGACGCTCTTCACGAACCCCGCCGGGATGGCCCTGCTCGAGAAGCACGAGCTCCTCGTCGGCGCCCAGCTGCTCTACGGGAACTTCACCTTCTCCCCGGGGCCCGGCACGACCACCTCCGGCGGCAACGGCGGCAACGCCATGGGGGCCCTGCCCGGCGGTAGCCTCTTCTTCGTGGCCGACGTCGCGCCGCAGGTCCGCGTGGGCCTGGGCATCGCGCAGTACTTCGGATCGGCGCTGAGCTACGACGCCGACTGGGTGGGGCGCTACTACGGCCAGAAGGGGCTGCTCTTCGGCGTGAGCTTCCTCCCCACCGCCTCGTACAAGATCAACGACTGGATCTCGGTGGGCGGGGGCCTGAACCTCATGTGGGGGATCAAGCGCGCCACCATCGCGGTGAACAACATCCTTCCCGGCCTCGCCGACGGGCAGGTGGAGTCGAACGCCGACACCTTCGGAGTGGGCGGAAACCTCGGGATCCTCGTCGAGCCGGTGAAGGGCACGCGGGTGGGGTTCACCTGGCTCTCGCAGGTCTACCTGCCCTTCTCGTCGGCGCCGGCCTGGTCGGGCCTCGGGCCGGGCATCGAGCTGGCGCTCCGCCGGACCGGGCTGCTCGACGCGACGATCGACATGGGCATGACGCTCCCCAACCGGCTCATGCTGGGGGTGCGCCAGGAGATCGGGCCCGAGTGGGCGGTGATGGCCGACCTCGGGTGGGAGAGCTGGTCCCAGTACGGCTCGGTGGAGGTGAGCGTGAACACCGCGAACCCCACCAGCCTGACCACGTCCATCCCCTACAAGAACACCTGGCACGTTGCCGCGGGGGCCCAGTGGAAGGCCCTGCCGGCCTGGACCTTCTCCAGCGGGTTCGCCTTCGACAGCTCGATCATGGACGACTCCATCCGCACCGTGCTCACCCCCATCGGCGCGGCGTGGCGCTTCTCGCTGGGAGCACAGTGGCAGGTCTCGAACGCGGTTCAGCTCGGGCTCGCGGACACCTTCATCCTGGGCGGCGACCTGCCGCTGTCCCAGAACCGCGGCCCGCTCGCCGGTACCCTCCAGGGGCAGTACGACGGCACCTTCGTCAACGTCCTCGCCTTCAACCTCCGCTGGCTCATCTGACCGGAAGGCGTGGCGCGAGAAGCCGACCCACGCCCAGCTCGACCTCCTCGAGGACGCCCTGCGCCGGCGGGGTGACGAGGGGAGTGTGGCACCGGGGGGCACCCGGATGACTCCGCACCCGTTCCTCGATGCCGCCGGCCGGCTGCGCAGCGGCTGGTGGATCGGCATCTTCTTCGCCGTCCTCGCGGGCCTGCTCCTCCCGCTCCTCCTCCTCGCGCGCGGGCGCGGCGGGGAGGTGCCGCTGGTAGAGCAGCTTGCCGTCGTCGTCACGGCCTCCGTCATCTGCCAGGCGCTGCGCCGGGAGCCTGCTTCCCGGCTCGTGGGGCCGCTCGACGGTCGCTGGCCGCGCGAGTTCCTGCTCGGCGGCCTCGGCGGCGCGATCCTGATGGCACTTCCGGCGCTGGCGCTCGGACTGGCCGGGGTGGTTCGATGGCGGACCGACGCGGGCGCGGGCGCTGCCCTCTTGCCCGAGCTCGCGTTGCTCGCCGCCGCGGCGGCGACGGAGGAGCTCCTCTTCCGGGGCTTCCTGTTCCGTCGCCTCGTCGACGGCCTCGGGGCCTGGCCGGCCCAGCTCCTCATCGCGGCGCTGTTCCTGCTCACCCATTCCGAGGCACTGCGCGGCCTCGGCCCCCTGGGCGTCATCGCCGGCGCGAACATCTTCCTCGCCTCGATCCTGTTCGGGCTCGCCTACCTCCGGACCGGGAGCCTGGCCATGCCCCTCGGCCTGCACCTCGCGGCGAACGTCGCGCAGGGCCCGGTCCTGGGCTTTGGCGTGAGCGGGACCGGAGGGGCGAGCATGCTCGTCCCGTCGTTCTCCGGCGCGCCGGACTGGCTGTACGGGGGCGCCTTCGGACTCGAGGCGAGCCTCCCCGGACTGGCCTGCCTGGTCGCGCTCCTCGCGGTTCTCCGGGGCTGGCGCCCCTACCGGGCTCCCACACCTTGACGGGCCGCTCGTCCGCGTGGTTTCTCACCCGCGCATGAACCCTCGCTTTCAGGCGCTCGTCCACGGAGCCTTCCTCGCCGTGATCGCCGGCTGGGTCCTCCACGTCGGTCGCGAGGTCCTCGTTCCCCTCGCCTTCGGCGTCCTCGTGGCGTACGTCATCTTCGGGCTCAGCCAGCTCCTCCTGCGGATCCCGGTCCTGGGGCCCCGCTTGCCGGTCCAGGTGCGGAACGCCGTGTCCGTGCTCGTCATCTCCTCCGGCCTGGTCGGCATCGTCTTCCTCCTCCTCGGGAGCGCCGACGGCATCACGGCCTACGCCCCGCAGTACCAGCGGTCGCTCCTCGCCGGCATCCAGCGGGTCGCCGTCCTCCTCCGGATCGAGGCCGAGCCGACCTGGACCACGCTCCGCAACGACCTGCTCGCCCAGGTGAACCTCCAGAGGCTGCTCGGGTCGGTGGTCGCGTCGGTCTCCTCGATGGTCGCCACCGTGGCGGTGGTGATCCTCTACGCGGCCTTCCTGATGATGGAGCAGGGCGTCTTCGCCGAGAAGCTGGCCCAGGCCTCCGGGGACGCGCGGAACGCCGCCCGGATCCGCGAGCTCACCGACGCGATCAATCGCCGGGTCGGCGCCTACCTGTCGGTGAAGACGGCCATCAACGTGCTGCTCGGCCTGGTCTCCTACGCCATCCTGGCGCTCCTCGGCGTCAAGTTCGCGGGGCTGCTCGCCGTGATCATCGGCATGCTCAACTACATCCCCTACGCCGGCTCCGTCTTCGGGGTCGTCATCCCGGTGGCGGTGGCGCTCGGCCAGTTCGGGGATCCCGGCGCGGTCCTGGGGGTGCTCGCGGCGCTGACCGCCGCCCAGGTCGTCATCGGCAACTTCCTCGACCCGTACCTGATGGGCTCCTCGCTCAACCTGAGCCCGTTCGCCATCCTGGTGAGCCTGGCGGTCTGGACGCAGCTCTGGGGCATCGCCGGGGCCGTCCTGGCGGTCCCGATCACCTCGGTCATGGTCATCGTCTTCTCCGAGTTCGCCGGGACGCGCCCCATCGCCATCCTTCTCTCGAAGAACGGCCGTCCCTGAGCCGGAGGAGCGCACGCCATGGCCATCCATGACGCGAGCCGCGTCCCCGACGGACGGCGAGACGTGCTCGACCTGTACCTCGCCGAGACCCGGCAACTCTTCGACTCGATGGATCCGGCGCCGTTCCGGGAGCGCGATCTCGATCCGAAGGCGGAGGCCTACGTCGTCGACTGGGCCCGCGAGGCTCCGGCCCGCGTGCCGCTCCTGCTCGTGGTGCACCTGGGGCGAGAGACGGCGACGGAGGAGACGGGCGGCATGCTGCGCGAGGCGGTGGACGACCACTTCCGGCGTCGCGCCCAGGCCACGTGGGCGAGGCTGCGTCGGCTCTTCCGCGAGGGGCGCATCGCGTTCGTGATCGGGCTGGCGTTCCTGCTCGCCGCCATCGCGCTCGGCGAGTGGATCGCGAGCCGGATCTCGTCCGAGCGGTACGCCATCCTGATCCAGGAGAGCCTCATCATCCTGGGCTGGGTGGCGATCTGGCGCCCGATGGGCATCTTTCTCTACGACTGGTGGCCCATTCGCGCCGAGGCGCGGCTCCTCGACCGGCTCGCCGGCATGGACGTGCGGGTCGTGGACGCGGGGAGCCCTGCCCCGGGGAAGACGGAACGGCCGGTCGCGTGACCCCGGCCCGCTCGCCCCGCCCATGAACGCCACCCGTCGGCCCGTCGACGCGTCCGCCGCGGGGCTCATGGTGTTCCTCTGCGCGCTCTGGGGCCTGCAGCAGGTCCTCATCAAGGCCGCGGCCCCGGACGTCGCGCCCGTGATGCAGGTGGCGCTCCGCTCCGGCATCTCGGCCGCGCTCGTCGCCGCCTGGGCCCGCTGGCGCGGCCAGGCGCTCGACCTCCTCGGCCCCAGGCTCCGCCCCGGCCTCCTCGCCGGCGCCCTCTTCGCGGCGGAGTTCCTCCTCGTGGCGGAGGGACTGCGCCACACCAGCGCCTCCCACATGGCGGTCTTCCTCTACACCTCGCCGGTCTTCACCGCCCTCGGCCTCCACTTCACGATCCGGGCCGAGCGTCTCTCCCGGCTGCAGTGGATCGGCATCCTCATGGCCTTCTCGGGCATCGCCGTGGCCTTCGGAGGCGGGATGCTCTCGGGGGGGACGCCCCCGGGCGCCCTGCTCGGCGACCTCCTCGGGGTGGCGGCGGGGGCTGCATGGGGAACGACCACGGTCGTGGTCCGGCGTTCCGCCCTCTCCGAGGCGCCGCCGGCGCAGACCCTCCAGTACCAGCTCGTGGTGGGGTTCCTCGTGCTCCTCGTGGCGGCGCTCCTCACCGGCCAGGCGGGCTGGATGGCCGTGACGCCGGTGGCCTGGGGGAGCGTCCTCTTCCAGGGCGTGGTGATCTCCTTCGCCTCGTACCTCGCCTGGTTCTGGCTCCTGCGCCGCTACCTCGCCTCCCGCATCGCCGTCTTCTCCTTCATGACGCCGCTCTTCGGCGTCACCTTCGGCGTACTCCTCCTCGGGGAACCGCTCACGCCCTCCTTCGCCGGCGGCGCGCTGCTCGTCCTCGGCGGCATCACCGTGGTGAGCGCAGCGGGAAAGAGGAGGCCCCCGCCGACGAACCAGCGGGGGCCAGGAACTCGCTGAGAGGGGGGGCCCGAGCGGGTTCGAATCGCAGGGACGGGGCGCGGGCGCGACTACAGCGCCGCCGTGAGCACGATCCTCTCGCGCTTCGAGACCACCACGCCGCCCGGCTTCTCCACGGTGATGGCGAAGAGCTTGGGCTCGAAGACCTTCACGGCCGCGCGGATCGGGATGACCACCTCACCGTCTCGCACGTCGAACACTCCCCCGTCCACCGGGTGCGCCGCGTTCCGCTTCCCGTCGAAGATCCAGAGCTGGTACTGCGCGGCGCGGACGTCGTTGGCTGCGAGACCCCGGATCCGCATGTAGCCCTGCTGACGGTCCTCGCTCCAGACGACGTCCCCCGTCGCGCCCCGGGCGTCCGGATCCGCGGTGGCGGTCCAGGGGATCATCCGCGCGTCGGACGCTGAGGCGAGGAGGTCGGCGCGGGCCTCGGAGGGGGTGGGCACGCGCGGTGGCGGGGCCTTCACCTCGACCACCTGCACCTTCTCGATGACCTGTGGCGGGCGCGACCAGCCCAGGAATGCGATGACCCCGGCCGCCGCGGCGGCGACCCAGCCCAGGGT